>JACPRT010000222.1 GCA_016189845.1 Chloroflexota bacterium
GATCACGAGCGCCGAATGCGGCGGGATCAGGCCTCCCCCCATCGCCAGGTCGGACAGCAGCAGCGAGTGATTCACGATGATGAGGTCGGCGGCCTGGGCTTCGGTGCGGGCACGCCTCAGGAAGCACGGCCCTTCGGGCGCGGGGCAACCCGCCGCCCCCTGCGACGAAATCCTGGCGAATACGGCGTGGTCGCGCCGGTCCAGCCCGAGCTCGCCGCGGTCACCCGTCGTCGTCGACTGGAGCCAGACCAGGCACTTGCCGAGCACCCTGGCGCTTTCGGTGTCGGCCTGCTCCTGCGTCTGGGCGTGCGCCCACCTGCGATAACAGAGGTAGTTCGATCGACCCTTGAGTTGGGCGGCCCGCAGCTTGTCGCCATCGATCCCGAGAGCGGCCAGAACTGCTCTGACCGCCGGTATGTCCTTGTCCAGCAGCTGTTGCTGTAGATTGATCGTATTGGTCGATATCACCACTGCACCTTTGCCGGCCAGCGCGTACAGCGCGGCGGGGACCAGGTAGGCCAGCGACTTTCCAACGCCGGTGCCAGCCTCGACGATCAGGTGGTCGCCCTGGTCGATGGCGTGCGCCACCGCCTCAGCCATGGCCACCTGCTGCGGCCGCTGCTCGTAGCCGGGCATGAATCTGGCCAGGTGGCCGCCGGGCTCGAAAATGCTCTTCACCGACTCGAGGCCCGCGGGCGACACCCAGTCCAGGTTCCTGGACGCCTTCTGGGGCCGGGCCCGCTGCGCGAGGGCGCGCTCGTCGACGCCTGACGGGCCAACGGTGCTCCGTCGCTCGTCGATGGACCTGCCCTCCAGGACCCAGCTCGCCAGGGCGGCGACCCCCCAGCCCTGCGACGGACCCAGCTTCACGAGCCGAGCGAGCACCCCGCTATCCAGCTCCTTCAGGAATTCGCAGAGTTCAGAAAATACGACCTGAGTGGCCAGGGCGTCGGAGAGGGCGCGATGTGGGTTGTCGTGGATAGCCTTGAACCTGCCGGCCAGCGCCGCCAGCCCGTACTCGGGACCGCGGGGAAGCACCACGCTCGCGAGCTCGTAGGTGTCGTAGACCGTTCCGGTCGGCCGCAGCCCGTGCGAGCGCAGGAACGCGAGGTCGAAGGCCACGCGGTGGCCGACGATCGGATACTCCCCCAGGAAGCTGACGAACCCGGGCGCAACATCACCGAACTGGGGAGCGACGTCCAGTTCAGCCTGACGGATATTCGTCAGGTTGACGATCGTCTCGTCCAGCTTCAGGTTCGGGTTCACCAGGCTGGTGAACGTCGCGATCTGCTCTCGGCCTCGGAACTTGACGGCGCCGATCTCGATGATGCGGTCGCGTTCTGCGTCGAGCCCAGAAGTCTCGAGGTCGATTGCGACCATTACCTGGTCTTCCAGGCGGGCCGAATGGAGTACGCGGTCGAGTGCGAACTGGGTCAATAACCTGCTCGTTGTAGCACGATGTCGATGTTGGCAAGACCCGGCTTGACCATGCCTGCATCGATCTGATAAAGCATGTCCACGACGGCGGCGGACACGGGGGTGGGGACGCCGGCTTCCCGCCCCTTGGCGACGACGAGCCCGTTCATGAAATCGATCTCCGACCGCCGTCCCTTGGCGACGTCCTGCGCCATCGACGCCCGCCAGTTGCGGCCGGCGCCGTCCTTCGGCGTCAGCATCGCGCTAAGCTCTTCATACACGTCACCCCGGTCAGCTTGCGCCCACTTCTCCGCTTCGACCCCGCCGAATTTCGGGACCTTGTATCCGAGCTTGAGCCCGACCCTGGCCGATTCGGCGGCAAGCTGGATCGTGATCTGCCTTCCCCGCGGCGTCGCAGCGATCTCGAGCGTCCCCATGCCGGACATGGCCTGCACCGGGTTGCCCATCGAGTTCTGGCACAGCTTCGCCCACCGCTCGCCCCAGATGTTGCCGGTTGGCTGGGCGGAATCGATGACTGAAAGCATTTCTGCGAGCCCGGTGACGCGGGGGGTGATCCGGCCATCGTGCTCGCCGGCACGGAACACGAAGTATCCGGTGGAACTGCCCTTCTCCACGCCGCGCTCGACCTTGCCAGGCTCCCAGACCGCGACCGATATGCGGGACATGACGAGGGCCACCGCACGGTCAGGTCCGACGATGGCGGCGATGGTCGGGTCGTTCCAGCAGTTCTGCGCGGCGACCGCGTAGCCATCGGGTTTCAGGAACCTGGCTGCGAACCGGGTGCTCCATGCTGTGTCGTACGACTTCATGGCGATGAATACGATATCGAAGTCGGCATTCAGCGCCTGGGCTTCGTAGAGATGGACCGCCCTGGGATGGGCGACGAACGGTTCGTGCGGGCCCCTGACTTCTATCCCGTTCTTTCTGATTGCCTCGACCTGTTCGGGCCACATGTCGACCAGTGTGACGTCGTGGCCCGCCCGGGCGAGGAATCCGCCGAGGTAGCTGCCGATGGCGCCGGCGCCCATGAACAGCAGCCGCCGGGGAGGGAGCGTTTTGCCGGTAGCAGGAAGCGTCACGCCGATATCCCCCTCTTCACGATCTCCGCGCGGTCGCCGGCCTTGACGAAGCCCACGTAGAGGACTTTGCCGACGATGCCTCGCTTGCCCTGCAGGAACTTGACCATGTCGGGGTGATGCACCGCGAGCGTCGAGCAGGGGTTGTTCTGACTTGTCACCAGCACCATCACGGTCGGCCCTAGCTTGATGAGATCCCCTGCTTCGAGGTCAGACAACTCGCCCAGCCCTTCGAGAAGGAAGTTTTCGCCGAAGGCGCCAGGCTCGAGCTCGATTTGCAGGGTCTCGCCGACGTTGTCCATGACCTCTTTGGCCACGATGCTGATCGACCTCGTATTTGGTTCCGGCTCCCCGCTTTTCTTGTGCTTGTTGATGGGCCCGGCATGGAAATCGTCACGGACGCCGTGGATGTAGACCTCCACCTCACCCTGCCGGTGCTTGGGGACTCCCGGATCGGGGCTCAGGCATGTCGCCACGACCCTTCCCACACGTGCGTTCTTGAGTGTCACTCACGCCCTCCTCGGCGCGCCTTACGGGGCTGAGTCTACCTTGATCGTTTCGATCCGGGTAATCTTCACGCCCGCTTCCTCGCGCCCCTGAGAGCCGGCTTCCGTGGCGTGGCCTCGTACGCCGACGTCTTCGGGATCACCGTGCCCTGCAGGCGGCGGGCGTGCTCCTCGTCCACTTCCTGCTGCATCTCCCGCGAGCGTTGCGGCGAATCGCCCCAGGCGTCGATAAAGCTCTCGCCCGGGGTCGCGCAGGGCAGGTTCCATTTTCCGTGGCCGTCGTTGGCGATCTGGACGTCCATCCCCACGGCATCGCGCACGTCGCGGATTGGCTTGAGGGCGCGGTCCAGGTCCTTCGGCGCCAGGAACTGGCCGTCGGATATGAGGGCGAGCGGTATGGTGGGCCCCATCTTCATTGCCGCGATGCCCTCGTCCCGAAGCTCCCTCGCGAGGTCGCCGCACCCTTCGTAGGGCGCGCCCGTCGCGTACACGCGGATCTTCTTACGGACTGCCCCGCCGAGAAGTTCGTAGACCGGGAGCCCGGCGTCCTGCCCCTTGATGTCCCAGAGTGCCATGTCGATCGCCGAGATCGCCCGCATCTCCGCGCCGCCAAAGCCCGCGTGGTCGGAGAGGGCGAACATGTCCGCCCAGTGCCGCTCGACCGCGCGTGGATCGCGCCCTATGAGAATCGGGCCGAAGTGGTCGTGGATGGCGGCCTGGACGGTGGTCGCCGCGTACCAGGTTTCGCCTAGCCCGACGACTCCCTTCTTGTCGGTGTAGATCTGTACCCAGATGACACGCGGGAACTCTTCGACACGGATCGTTTCGATCTTCGTGATTTTCAAACTTGTTCCTCCGGAGACCGGCGATTATACGGATCAGGTCGCATGTACAATCGACCGCCGGCTGGCAATTCGGCCAGATAAGAAAACGGAGTCCTGAATGAGAGCTGTTCAACTCGTCGCGCCGAAGACGTTCGAATGGGTGGAGGTCGAGCAGCCAAAACCCGCCGATGGCGAATGCCTGATCAGGATCGATCAGGTATCGGTCTGCGGCAGCGACATCTACCTGGAGTGGGCTCCCGACCTGGGCGAGGAACACTACCCCCTCACGCCGGGATCGCCGAATCACGAGTGCGCCGGGGTCGTGGTGGAAAGCCGCGCCCCCTCGATCAAGGAAGGCCAGCGGGTCATCGTGATCCCGCGTAAGACCGCAGGACTGGCCGAATACACGGTCCAGAGCCCCGACCGGATCATCTCGTTACCCGATTGGGGGGGACTCGACGAGTGGGTCATGTGCCAGCACTCGGGCACGGTGCTGTACTCCGCCAAGCACTGGGGCAACCCGATGGGCAAGCGGATCGCCGTCCTCGGCCAGGGTGGCATTGGCCTGTCGTTCACGATGATCGCCGAGAAGCAGGGCGCGCTCCAGGTGATCGGGCTCGACCTGGAGGACTACCGGCTCAGGAAGTCATTGGAGCTCGGCGCTACCCACACGATCAACCCGAAGCGTGAAAACCTGGAAGAGGCCCTGCAGGAGATCACGAAGGGCGAAGGCGTCGATTTCTTCGTCGACGCCTCCGCTGACCCGAACGGGCTGGACACCTGCGTCAAGATGGTGAAGCGCATGGGAACCGTGATCGGTTTCAGCCTGATCACGCCCGAGACCGCGCCGATCAGCCACCGGGTGTGGATGGGCAAGCAGGTGAAGGTGATTCCAACTGTCGTCGCGGCCGGGCCGACGCCCGTCCAGGAGATCCGTGAGATCGTCGCCCTGCGCGACCGCGGCTGGATCGACCCGGGCAAGCTGAAGACGCACAACTCCACGTGGTCCGAGGTGTCGAAGGCCTACCAGATGTACGCCGACCACGCGGACGGCGTGATCAAGGTGGCGATGGCAGTCGATGCGAAGACGGCCGGCAAGGCGGTACGAAAGGTTGCGTCCGTCGAGGACGCGAAACCGGTGGCGGCGGCCAGGACCACCCGCCGTTAGGTAGCCGGGCAGGCCATGGCCAGCGGTGGCCACCGGTAGCGGACAGTGGTAGCAGCGGCACGGTAGCCGTGGCGTGGCATAATCAGCCGCGGAAGCCAAGTCAGATCCGCCACGAATTCTAGCCAGGCAAACCCTGCGGGAGGAACCGATCATGCCGGTCAAGGTTGGAGAAAAGGCGCCCGAGTTCAAGCTTCCCGACATCGACAAGACCTTGCGCGGGCCAGGTGACTACCGGGGCCAAAACGTGATACTCGCGTTCTTCCCGGCCGTCTATTCCGGCGTCTGCGACAAGGAAATGTGCTCTTTCCGGGACTCGCTGACCGAGCTTAACCAGGCCAATGCCCAGGTCCTTGCAGTCACCGTCGATGGCATGCACCCGAACAAGAGGTTCGCCACCGAGTACAAGCTGAACTTCCCCGTGCTGAGCGATTACAAGAAGGAAGTCATAAAGAAGTACGGGATCGAATGGCCCAACTTCGCCGGCCTGGAAGGTTTCACGGTCGCGACCCGTTCGGTCTTCGTGCTCGACAAGGGTGGAGTCGTGCGTTACGCATGGGTCACTGACGCGCAAGGCAAAGAGCCCAACTACGACGAGGTCAAAAAGGCCGCCGCTGCGTTGAAGTAGCTCGCGGAACTACCGTCCTTCACCGGCACGGTATACTTTTTATACCGGCGTAGCATTCGGAGCCGCGGTGGAGTTCGAGTTCGACGCGAGAAAAAGCCAGGCCAACAAGGCCAAGCATGGCATCGATTTCGCCGAAGCCCAGGCCCTGTGGCTTGATGAACGTCGAATCGAGATCCCCGCTCGGACGCTGGATGAACCCAGGTTCGTCGCCATCGGCAAGATAGAAGGTCGTCACTGGTCCGTTGTGTTTACCTTGCGCGGGGAACGAGTCAGGCTGATCTCTGCCCGTCGCTCACGTGACGAGGAAATCGCGATCTATGAAGGCTAGAGAATTCGACCGCAAGTTCGACCGGGGCGAAGACATCACGGCCGAACTCGACATGGCCAACGCGCGCCGACCGGGAGCAGATCAGCGTCGGGTCAATGTCGATTTCCCGGTTTGGATGATCGATTCCCTGGATAGGGAAGCCAGGCGGCTTGGTGTGACTCGGCAATCCATCATCAAGGTGTGGATCGCGGAGAGGCTGGAGCGAAAGGCCTCTTGAAAACGGGCTCACCGCTTACCCAATCCCGGCGGTCATCGGGATCTGAACGCCGAAGATCGCCACGAATACGGCGAACTCGAAGAGCGCGTGCCGCCACAGGCGCGGCGCCAGGATGACCACCCAGGGGACCGCCAGCAAGACGACGGCGACGACGCCGATCAGGTAGGCAAGACTTGGAACGCCCGGAAAATGCGTCGGGGCGACGCGCTGAGCGATGGTGAACAACGTCGCCGCAGCGATGCCCAGGACTACCCACGTCAGGAATGCGCCTCCGGCCAGCGCCATCAGCAGCCATGCCATCGGACTCGGTCCCTCGTCGTTGCCGGGCGAGCCGGCGTACTTGCGGTTGAATACGAGGACGATGGCCGCGTGCGGCAGGAAGATCATCGCCATGATGACCCCGGCAAAGATCCCGGCGAGGACCGGCATCACGGGTGCCTTGAGTCGCGTGGGAGCGGCGACGCGGGCGGCGACCACCGCCTTGTCAGATATGCCCGCGTGCCTTTGCTCTTCAGCAGCAGCTGCCAGGCGAGACCGATCTCACGCGTCGGCGCGACGGCGAACATGCTCGGCCCTGCCCCGCACAGCACGACTTCCCTGGCGCCGACGGCCTTGAACGCGGCGCGATACCGTTCCAGATCGGTGAACGCCGCTGCTGCGATCTGATCGAAGGCATTGAACAGGAATTGCTCGGGGGTATCACCGCCCCCCCTTATCCGGCCAGCCAGCTTGTGCGACAGCACGCCCCGCGTGTAGAGGTCGGGAGTCACCAGCGAGAACATCTTCCGGGTCTTGCCGGGCAGGTGGATTTCCGGCGATAGGATCACGACCCAGTCGATCTGCGGGGGCGGTAGTTGGACGACGTCCTCCCCCTTCCCCTGTACGAGAGCCGTCCCGCCATGAAGGAAAAACGTAACGTCGGCGCCGAGTTGGACCGCGAGTTCCCGCAACCGACCGGCTGGCCAGTCCAGTCCCCAAAGGCGATTCAGGCCACTCAACACTGCCGCAGCATCACTGGAACCACCTCCCAGGCCTGCGGCGACCGGGATCCGTTTGTCAAGGCGGATTCGCACGCCCGCCGACACCCCCGAGGCCGCCCGGAGAAGATTGGCCGCCTTTAGCGCGAGATTCGCTTCTCCAGCGAGCGAAGGATCGTTGCATTCGAGATCGAGGTCACGCGCGGGGGCGAGTTCGATATCGTCGTGGAGGTCGACAGTCTGCATGATCGAAACGATGTTGTGGTAGCCGTCCGGGCGCTTGCCAAGGACCTCCAGGGTCAGATTGACCTTGGCATGTGCTTCCATTTTCACCAAACGGGCTGCAGTCATCCCGCAGGCCGCTCCACGACATGCGGCTCACCGGCCGTATCGGGTTCTTCCCGGGCGTTGCGGCCGGGACTACCCGCGAGCCGCCACGCCACGCAGAGCGCCTCCCATTCCGGGATGCTCAGGGTCGACGGTCGGCGACGGGGATCGATACCGGTTGACTCGAGGACCGGCGCAAGCGTGGACGCAGGCACGCGCAGCCCGACCGACAGGGAATTGGAGAGCGTCTTTCTGGGGGCCGCGAACCCGGCCCGGACGAGGTCGAAGAACGTCTCCAGGGGCTCGACGGCTACGGCGGGACGGGGCCTGACCTTGAGGGCGACGACGGACGAATGGACCTTTGGTGGCGGCGCGAACGCCCCTGGCGGCACATGACACACGATTCGCGGCTCGGCGTAGACCTGCACGCCGACCGACAGCAGACCCATGTCTCCGGGTCTGGCAGCCATGCCTTGCGCGACCTCCCGTTGAACCATGACGACGAGCATCTCCGGCTTACGCGGGAGCTCGAGGAACCGCCGCACTATCGGCGCCGCAGCGTAGTAGGGAAGGTTGCCCACGACCCGGTAAGGCCGGCCCGTCAGCTCCGCAACCGTGTCGGGATCGAACTCCCTGGCATCGGCCGTTATTACTGTCACGGTGGGTCGGTCCGCAAACGTCTCGCGCAGACGATCCGCGAGCGACGCATCGAGCTCGACAAGTACGAGGCGTGGGCTGACCTCAGCAAGCCGGCGCGAGAGAGCCCCACGTCCGGGGCCAATCTCGACTACCGTATCGCCGGGCGCGATCTCCGCGGCTTCGACGATCCGGCGCACGAAAGAAAGGTCTCGAAGGAAGTGCTGGCCCAGAGACTTGCGCGGACGTGGCATAGATAAGGCCGTGCACCCCCGTTTCGACCCGCCGCTCGGGGTTTGCGTGACTCGTGTGGCTGGAGCCAGGCTAGCCTGCGGCGCTCGAGGGATCTCGCTTACCGCTGCTTCCTTCCGGACCTGACGGGGTTCACGAGGCCTCGCCGCGCAGGACCCGGCTCTTTGACGCCGCCCGGCCACGGCAGGGACCCCAAACGTCGGGCCTGACGAGGGAATTCAACCCCGCTGAAGCGGATTGCGGGTACAGGGCACCGCTAGCTCCCCGTCTAGCACGACCTCGTCAATTGTATTGCAAACGACGCGGTGCAAACGAAGAATCAAAATGCTCGCGACGACGACCGGATTTGGGATAAACTCGCCGCTATGGCCAAACGGATACGAAAGGCCGTTATCCCGACCGCCGGTCTGGGCACCCGGTTTCTGCCGGTGACCCGCAGCGTGCCGAAAGCGCTGCTGCCGGTCCTGCAAAAGCCCCTCATCCATTACGCGATCGAAGAAGCGGCCGCAGCCGGCATCGAAGAAGTGATCGTTGTCGTAAACCCGGGTAGCGAGTCGATCGCAGGCTATTTCGACCCGCAACCAGAGCTCGAACGGATGCTCAAGCTGCGCGGCAGGGCGGCCGAACTGGAACAACAGATCGCGATCACGAAGATCGCCAGGGTCCATGCCGTCCCACAGCATGAGGCTCGCGGTCTTGGCGATGCTGTGCTCATGGCCCAGGACTATGTGAAGGACGAGGCGTTTGCGGTGCTCCTCCCGGACGACGTCATCTGGGCGCAGCGTCCGGCGATCGGCCAGCTGATCGACGTGTGGGACCGGCATGGTGGCAGCGTGGTTGCGGCCAAGGAAGTCCCGGACGAGGCCGTCGAAAAGCTTGGCATCATCGCCGGAAAGCTTGTCAGTGGCCCGGTATGGAACGTGACGGGGCTCGTGGAGAAGCCAAAACTTGCCGACGCACCCAGCCATATGGCGATCATAGGGCGATACATCCTGAGTCCCGCCGTCTTCGACTATCTCAAGGAAGGCCGTCGGGGCGCCGGCGGCGAGATTCAACTCACCGACGCGATCGCCTCAAGGCTCAACATCGAACCGGTGCACGCGTGCGTGTTCGAAGGGGCGCATGTGGATGCCGGGACGCCGCAGGGCATGCTGGCTGCGGCGATCTTCCAGGCGAGGAAGCAGCCAGGCTATTTCGAGACCGCCCGGGCCATGGTCGAGGCTGCAGAAACGGGCACGGCAGTCCGCACCGGCGCCTGATGCGTGTCATTCGCGGCATCGGTGAGATCTTCGTTTTCCTTGCAATCGTCGCGGTCCTTGCGCCTCTAGTCCCGACCGCCGGTGCGATATTCGACCACCACTTCGCCGAACGAATGCCCGACCACGGCCATATTTACTACGGCCATCCAGATCTGAGGCACAAGCACGCCTACGAGATCACGCATGCAGACGTGCGGTCTGCCCTGCCGGCCCCCAGCCCCCAAGTCAACGGCGTGGTCGTATTGCCTTCAGATTTGGGAACAAAGATTGGACCGGTGGCCGACATGGCCCTCA
>JACPRT010000227.1 GCA_016189845.1 Chloroflexota bacterium
CCAAAGGAGACTTTTGCCGCGGGCGACCGTGTTCGCCATTCCGTATTCGGCCAGGGGGTCGTCGTGGCCTCGGAGCCGTCTCACGGAGACACGGAGCTCACCGTCGCTTTCGCGGGCAAGGGCGTCAAGCGGCTGCTGCAGAGCTTTGCCAGGCTCGAACGGGCTGCTGCGCCGGGACCGGGCGAGGGCCGCTGACCGTGCCGGTGATCACCTCCGAAATGCGCGCTCTGATCCATTTGGACACCGTGCCAGTTACCTACGAGATCGAGAAGGGCGCCATTCGCAAATTTGCGCGGGCGATTGGCGACGCCAATCCGATCTATCACGACGACGACGCAGCCCGCGGCGCCGGCTATCGGGGCATCGTGGCCCCACCCACATTCCTCCGTTCCCTCGTCCCCGGCCCCGAGCGGACTCCGTTCCCGGAACCGTTCGACAGGATCCTGGACGGAGGCAGCCAGTACACGTTCGACGAGCCGTTGATCGCAGGCGACCGGGTCACCGTAGTGTCGAAGCTGGTCGAGCTGTTCGAGAAACAGGGCCGGCTAGGCACGATGCTCTTCAAGGTCAGGGAGATCCGCTATCAGAATCAGCACGGGCGCCTGGCCGCGACGCAGCGCACGACGACCATCACGTACTGATTCACGATGGGCAAGGGACGTGCGCCGTGTTTCGATGACGTCGAGGTGGGCGAAGCGGTCCCCCCCTTGCAGAAGCGTCCGGATACCCGGCAGCTGGTCATGTACGCCGGGGCCTCCGATGATTACGTGCAGATCCATTACGACAAGGACGTCGCCACGGCCGCCGGGCACAGGAGCGTAATCGTCCACGGCGCCCTGAAGAGCGCCTTCATCGCCCAGATGCTGACCGACTGGATCGGCGCCGCGGGCCGGCTTGTGGCCATGGAAGTGTCCTACCGCGGGATCGACTACCCGGGCGATACTCTGACGTGCCGGGGCCGCGTGACCGCCAAACGGCGCGACGGAGACCGGAATCTGGTCGACTGTGAGGTCTGGATCGAGAACGGCGCCGGGCAGGTGACGACCCCGGGCAAGGCCACGGTCGCGGTCCCAGCAAGAATTCCGAGGGGGTAAGCAGACAGGCATGGAAAAGCTACTGCAGGGCCGGGTGGCGATCGTCACGGGAGGCGGCCGCGGTATCGGCCGCGCCTGCGCGGAGCTGCTCGCCTCGATGGGCGCACGAGTGGTCGTCAACGACCTCGGCAGCGCGGTCGATGGAAGCGGCCGGTCCACCGGGCCGGCCGAAGAGACGGTCGCCGCGATAAGAGCGGCCGGCGGGGAAGCGGTGGCCAACGGGGATTCCGTTGCTGAGATGGCCAGCGGCGAGCGAATCGTCAAGGTCGCTCACGATGCCTTCGGCCGCCTCGACATCGTCGTGACTCCTGCCGGGATCCTGCGTGACCGCATGATCTTCAACATGTCGGAAAAGGAGTGGGACGACGTCGTCTCGGTGCACCTCAAGGGCACGTTCACGGTCGTCAAGCACGCCGCTATCGTCTTCCGGCAGCAGCGCAGCGGCAGGATCGTCACGTTCAGCTCGGAGTCCGGGCTGATCGGGTTCGCCGGGCAGGCCAACTACGGCGCCGCAAAATCGGGCATCGCAGGTTTCACCAAGGTGATCGCTCGTGACCTCGGCAGGTACGGCGCGACCGCGAACTGCATCGCACCGAGGGCGATGACGCGGATGATCGCCACGATTCCCGACGCCGCGAAGCAGGCGCTGGCGGCGGCCGGGGCGGATTTCAGCGGCGAGGCGGAGTCACTCGATCCGGGCGACGTGGCGCCGATGGTCGCCTACCTGGCAAGCGACTACGCCGCCAACATCAACGGTCAGATATTCCTCGTGTACGGCGGCACGGTCGGCCTGATGTCGCAGCCTCGGCCGGTGCGCACGATCTTCAACGCCGCTGGACGGTGGGACATCGAAGAGTTGAACCGCCTGGTCCCAGGCCAGCTCCTGGATATGAAGACACCGTCGACCGGGACAGCTGCGGCGCCGTCGACAGCGACGGCGGCTGCCGGAAGGAGCGCGACGCGTCTCGATGGGAAGGTCGCGCTCGTGACCGGCGGCGGACGCGGCATCGGGCGAGGCATCGCGCACCTCCTGGCGCGTCAGGGCGCGCGCATCGTCGTGAACGACGTCGGCGCGGCCCTCGACGGTTCGGGCACGGACCGGCGGCCTGCCCAGGAGGTCGTCGACGAGATCGTGGCCGCCGGAGGCACGGCCACCGCTTCATACGACAGCGTCGCAAGCGCGGCCAGCGGCGAAAAGATCGTCCAGACGGCCCTGGATTCCTTCGGCAGGCTGGACATCGTCGTGACGCCGGCGGGGATCCTGCGCGACCGCATGGTGTTCAACATGACGGAGCAGGAATGGGACGACGTCCTCGCGGTCCATCTGAAGGGCACATACTCGGTCGTCAAGCCAGCCTCGATCATCTTCCGCCAGCAAAAGGGCGGCAGGATCGTCACGTTCACCTCGGTATCCGGGCTCTACGGCTATTCCGGTCAGGCGAACTACGGGGCGGCCAAGGACGCAATTGCGGGATTCACGAGGGTCGTCGCCAGGGACCTCGCAAAATACGGCGTGACCGCCAACTCGATCTCCCCGGGCGCCTCTACGCGGATGACGGCCAGCGTGCCCGACGCCGTCAGACAGATGCGGCGCGGCGATGCTCTGCCGCCGCCCGAAGGCGTGCTTTCCCGTGACCCCGACGACGTCGCGCCCATGGTCGCCTGGCTGGCTTCGGACGCCGCCGCAAACGTCACCGGGAGGATTTTTCACTGCGTCGGCAATACCGTCGGACTGATGGGCGAGCCTGCGGTCGTGCGGTCGATCCACAAGGACGGTCGGTGGACAGTGACCGAGCTGGCGGCAGTCTTCCCGGGCACCCTGGGGCTGGACCTGGTCAACCCGGCGCCAACTCAGCCGCCGAAGGGTGCACAGGGCGGCACGGCTGCCCCGGCCGCCGCGTCTGCCCCGGGCCAGGTCGCAGCGGGATCCCGCTCCGTCCAGGCGTAGGCACGCCGCGGTCGAACCGAGCCGCGCCAGGAAGGGAGACGCTTGTCTGTCATCGCCTCGCTCACGAGACCGGCTTTGCGGCTCGCACTCACGACGTGGGGTCGCCGCAGCCTGTCCAGGCGCTCTGGTACGCACCTCGTCGAAGGGCTGTCGGCCCACGTCAAAGTGCTGCGGGACCGATGGGGCGTCCCTCACATCTATGCCGAGTCGACCCGCGACGCATTCTTCGCACAGGGGTACGTCCACGCACAGGACCGCCTGTTCCAGATGGACCTGAGGCGCCGTGCCGCCATGGGAATGCTCAGTGAAGTCTCGGGGCCGAACGCACTGCCGACCGACCGCTTCTCGCGAACGCTGGGGCTCCATCGCTCCGCCAGGGCCGACTGGACGGGCGCGAAGCAGGAAGTACGCGAGGCGTTCCAGGCATACGCCGATGGCGTCAATGCGTGCATGGGGGCAAAAAAGTGGAAGCTGCCCATGGAATTCTCGCTTCTCGGCTACCGCCCCCGCCCGTGGGAACCCGCGGACAGCATGTCCTTCGCCCGCCTCATGACCTGGCAGCTTGCCTTCGGCTGGCACGGCGAGCTTGTGAGGGCGCGGCTCCGTGACGCGGTAGGCGCAGAGGCCGCCTCCGAGTGGGACTTCCACTACCCGGTCGCCAACCCGGTCACGCTGCCCTCAGGCGTAATGTCCCGGGATCTCGAACAAGCGGCGCCCCTGCCGATCGTGCGCGGAACCCTGGGCACGGGCGGCAGCAACGCGTGGGCGATCGCGGGCGAGAGGTCCGAGACCGGCAAGCCGATCCTCTGCAACGACCTTCACCTATTCGTCTCGTCGCCATCGGTGTGGTACGAAAACCATATCGTGGCGCCGGAGCTGGAAGTGACCGGCGCTTCCCTGCCTGGAATCCCGGCGGTCCTCGTCGGTCACAACCGCCACATCGCCTGGGGGATCACCGCTGCGTTCACCGACTGCCAGGACCTGTTCGCCGAGAGGTTCGATGGCGGCGACTCGCGACGCTACGAGTCCATGGGCCGGTGGGTAGACGCCGAGGTGATCGAGGAATCGATAGCCGTCAAGGGCAGGGACGAGCCCGAACCCCTCCAGATTGCGATCACCCGGCACGGGCCGCTTGTCGCCGACGGGCCCGCGGGTTCCGACCTGCGGTTCGCGCTGAGCGCGGTGGCCCTCACTGGCCCCGGCGACGCCGGGGGCTGGATCGCGCTCAACCGCGCCCGCGACTGGCGGGAGTTTACCGACGCGTTGCGCCAGGTCCATTCGGCGCAGCTGAACGTCGTCTACGCGGACGTCGAAGGCAACATCGGGCATCGGCTGACGGGCCGCGTCCCGGTGCGTGCTGCCGGCGACGGCACTGTTCCCGCGCCCGGATGGTCCGGCGATCACGAATGGGTGGGCTGGGTCCCGTTCGAAGAGATGCCGCACGCGCTGAACCCACCGCAGGGCGTTGTAGTTTCGGCGAACAACAAGATCGTTCCCGATGGCTACCCGCACCACCTGGGCAACGTCTGGATGAACGGGTTTCGCGCGGCGCGTATTTCGGAAGTCCTGGCAGGCCACCCAAAGATCTCGGCGGCCGTCTGCCGTGGACTGCACGCCGATGTGGTGTGCATCCCGGGACGGGAGTTCGCACGCCGGACCTCGGTCCTGACTTCCGACGATCCTGACGTACGCACCGCGGTGGGGCTGCTGCAAGACTGGGGTGGCAAACTCGATGGGCGGAGCCCCGCGGCCGCTCTATTTGAGGTCGCCAGGCACCATTTGATACGGACCGTGCTGGCGCCCGTGGAAGATCCCGATGTCTCAGCCGGGCTTACCGGGGTCGGCCCGAACCAGGTCCTCGCACCGGGCAACGAGCTCTACGGAAACGACCTGGTCGCGGTGTTCAGGATGCTCGACAACCCCGAGTCCTGGTGGATGAAACGCGCGGGAGGATCAGAGGCCGCCCTCGCGACGAGCCTGAAGGATGCCGTCGAATGGCTGCGAGCCGAGCTTGGGCCAAAGCCATCGAAATGGCGGTGGGGCGCCATCCACCGCGTCCGGTTCCCCCACCCGATCGGCCTTCGCCCGCCACTGGGCGAGGTATTCGATCGCGGGCCATATCCGATCGGCGGCGACATGGACACCCCTGCGCAGGCGGGCCTCGCGCCGAACCGCCCTTACGACGCCAGGGCGGCCTGCCCGTCCTACCGCCAGGTCATCGATCTCGCCAATTGGGACGCGTCAGTCGCCATCCATGCCCCGGGTCAGTCGGGGCAGATCGGAAGCCGCCATTACGACGACCTGCTCAAGCGCTGGCGGCGCGGCGAGTATCACCCGATGCTGTGGACTCGTGAGCAGATCGAAGCCAACGCGGAAGCAAGGATGCGCCTCGATCCGGCGGCGCCTTCTCGCACATAGGCCTCGCTAGCCGGCTTGCCCCCGCGCGGGATTCCGTGCGCCGGCGGCGCCTGGCCGGTCATCCGCCGGCCGCGCCATTGTCCTCGTGACGCCTGCCGGCCTCTGCGCGCCCGCCGCGTCCATCTCTTGCTGCGCGAGCCATTCGTCACGGCGCACTTCCATCAGCAGGAAGTTGTGTCCGTCCCGCCGGACGGGACCGACGTCGTGAAAGCCGACCCGCCGGAACGCCCGTTGCGCTCGCACGTTGTAGTCCAGGGTGTGGAGGTAAACCCGCTCCAGGGGCGTGCCGGTGAAGATATGACGGAGGAGCGTCCGCAGCGCGTCCGAGCCATAGCCGCGGTCCCAGTAGCGCCGATCGCCGATCATGATGCCGACCTCGGCCTGGCGCTCGTCGTCGTTGATGTCGTAGTACATGCAGTTGCCGATGTGGGTACCATCGCCGGCATCGATCGCGAAGCGGACCGACCACGGGGAGGGATACTCCAGTTCGTCGCGGAAGTAGCGGACGTACTCCCTGAGCGACATCCGGAGCGGGGAGGTCGCATCGAGCGCGGCCAGTTCCGGGTCGATTCGCCAGGCGTAGTCAGCCTCGGCATCGGCCGGCCTCTTCGGCCGCAGCACCGTGAGGCGTCCCTCGATTCGGAGGTTACCGGTTTCCATTGGCTTGCCGTGCGGCCATGGCAACAGCCGCTTCCACGATTCTCGCTTCATTCGGATATGTCAGCCGCCGGACCGCTTCGGATGCTTCGACCCACTCAACTACGTCGAATTCGGGGTCATGAGCGGCGGTATCGCCGCCCACCGGACGCATCAGGTAAAAATGGACCGTCTTATCGACCCTGGCGCCGTCCTGCGGCCGTTCATACGAGTAGTGTATTTCACCGACCTTGCCTGCGGGCTCGACCTCGAGGCCGGTCTCCTCTCGTACCTCGCGCAGGGCCGTCTGAAGGCCGCTCTCGCCCGGGTTCGGCGTTCCCTTCGGCAACGCCCACAGGGAAGAGCCTCGCCTGCCACATATTACGACTTCATTCCCGTGATCGGCGCGGCCGCGTATGACAACGCCGCCAAAGGAGGTGGCGGATGCCGTATTGGGCGCGGGGCGTGGGGATGGCAACGATGTTCTGGCGGGACCGGCCCGGCCTGCCCCCGGTCGAGTCAGACGGTCTGGGCAAGGGCGGCCGCCCGGGCAAGGGTACACCCCGTTGACGATGACGGATTTCGGTTGACACTGGAAAGTACCGGCACCAATAATGGAAGACTTGGCTACGATTCTCGCCGCGCCAGGATAAGGAGTCATCCGCGTCGGTTGGCCGGTGCATGAAGGATCGATGCCAGTCCAGTTAACGCGCCGCCCGGATCAGTCACCAGACACGATTGACAGACGGCGCTTCCCGCCGGTCGGGTCGCCATGGTGAAAGTGCGGCGCATGCGTTCGCGAGGGGCTGCTCGCGCGGTCCCGGGATGGAGGGTGGCTTGAAGAGCCGCGATTTCGTTGTCCGTTTCGCCGGTGAGGGTGGCCAGGGTGTCGTCACGTCCGCGGATGCCCTCGCCAGAGCGGCCGCCCAGGTCGGATATCACGTCTACACGTTCGCGACGTTTCCGTCGCAGATCCTCGGCGGCCCGACCTGGACCCAGGTCCGGATTTCCACCGAGCCCGTGCAGAGCCAGGGCGACTCCCTCGACATCCTCGTCGCCTTCAACCGCTACGCATACGACCACCATGTGTCCGAGCTGCGCGAGAGCGGCGTCGTCGTCTACAACTCGGAGGATTTCGAACTGGGATCGAACGGCGACCGGAGTTTTGGGATCGCCGTCGACCAGATCGCCAAGTCGGTCAACAACCCACGGGCGGCCAACATGGTCGTCATCGGGGCGGTCGCCCAGCTCGTGGACATGCCCCTCACCTACCTGGAAGGTTTCGTGAGGAAGCGGTTCACGCGCGGCCGCGATGAGGACGCGCAGGTCATCGAGTCGAACATCAAGGCGTTGAGGGCCGGCGGCGAAGCCGCGCGCAAGAGCGGTTTCGTGATCGGCGAGCTCGAGCCGCCCACCCCTCCCGCGTACGAACAGCTTCTTATCCGAGGCAACGAGGCGCTCGCGCTGGGCGCGACCGCCGCCGGCCTCAACTTCTACGTGGGATACCCGATCTCGCCGGCCACGACGATCCTCGTCTGGATGGAGAATAACCTTGCTGGCAAAGGTAAGTTCGTCCACCAGGTGAGCTCGGAGATCGAGGCAATCACCGCGATCATCGGCGCGGGCTATGCCGGCGCCAAGTCGATGACGGCGACGGCCGGACCCGGGTTCTCGCTGATGAGTGAGGGTCTGGGCCTTGCATGGATGGCGGAAATCCCGTGCGTCGTCATCGACGTCCAGCGTGGCGGCCCCGCCACCGGACTGCCGACCAAGACCGAGCAGTCCGACCTGCTGACGGCCCTGCACCCGGCGCACGGGGACGTACGGCTTCCGGTGATCGCGCCTGGCACCGTCGAGGAATGCTTCTACGCAGCCGTGCAGGCCCTCAACTGGGCCGAGCGTTACCAGGGTCCTGTAATAGTGCTAAGCGAGATGGCGCTCGCCGAGCGCTCGCAGAACATCCGGCGGCCCGACCTGGCATCGATCAAACCCGAACGGCGCCAGATCTTCGCCGGGACGAACGGGTACCACCGCTACGACGCGGACGAGGTCTCGCCCATGCCGCTGCCAGGAGGTCCCGGCGCATACGTGGCGAACGCGTCGGAACACGACGGCCTGGGCGATACCACGCACCTCCCGGAGCGGCATATCCGGGGGACCGAGCGCAGGTTCGGCAAGCTGGTGCTCCTCAACGATGGATCGTTCGAGACCGACGACGCGGACTCCCCGGTGCTGATCATGCCGTGGGGCGGTTCGAAGGGACCTGCCCGCGAGGCGTACAACTTGCTCCGATCGGCCGGCATCGACGTCGGATGGGCCTACACGATGTTCCTCCATCCCCTGCCGCCGAAGCTCCTCGAACTGCTCCGGCAAAAGGAGCTGGTCATCGTGCCCGAGCTCAACTACCAGGGCCAGTGGTCGTCGATCCTCCGCTCGGATGGAGTCAAAGCCGAATCGATCCGCCAGTACAGCGGTCTGCCATTCAACGCCAGTGAGCTTGCCGATAAGCTCAAGTCCCGCGTGAAGCAGCACCAGGGAAGAAAGGTCCACGCATGAGCGCGAAGAACCCCGAGTACGACTTCAAATGGTGCCCGGGTTGCGGTGACTTCGGCGTACGGCGCGCCCTCGAGTTCGCGCTTACGGCGCGCAGCCAGAAGTACGAGCTCCCGATGTCGAACAACGTCGTGGTCGCGGGTATCGGCTGCTCCGGAAACCTGGTCCATCTGCTCGAGGGCGACCAGCCGTTTGGAATCCACGGCATCCACGGTCGCACGCTTCCGATCGCGTTCGGGATCAAGATGGCGCGGCAGGAGTTGAATGTGGTCGTGGTCGCCGGCGACGGCGACTTCCTTAGCATCGGGGCCGAGCACCTGGGCCCGCAGGCCCAGCGCAATTTGAACGTGACATGCGTCGTCATGGACAACGGCGTGTATGGCCTCACCAAGGGCCAGAGCTCGCCGACGACCCATATCGGCGTAAAGACCAGCTCGACCCCATTCGGCAAGATCGAAGACCCGGTGAAGCCGCTCTCCCTGTACCTGGAGCTCGGCGTATCCTTCATCGCCTCGCACTACTCCAGCAAGCCCAAGGAGCTTGCGGGGCTGATCGAGCAGGCGATGGACCACCCGGGATTCGCCATCGTGCACGTGCAGTCGCCGTGCACCACCTACAACGACACCTACGAGGCCCTCAAGGGGAACAAGGCCAAGGGCATAGAGCCGCTGGCCGTCCCGATACCTGCTGACCACGATCCAACCGACTACAAGCAGGCCGAGGCGCTGCTGTCCCAGCCGACCATCCCGGTCGGCGTGGTCTACCGCGCGGAGCGCACGACGATGGACGCTCGTTACGTGCAGATGATCGCCGGTGTCCGCGAGCGGACTCCCGAGGCGCTGGCGAAGACGTACGCGATCTAGCCAGTGATCCGGGCGCAGCTAGCGCTGGCGCTCCTCGACTAGCTCGCCGTCCTCGGACCCCGGCTCGTCATTCTCTGCGTCCTCGGCGCGCATTCTGCCGCCCACACCCGCCGCCCGCCTGCGGTGATAAACCACGCTGTGCAGAAGGATCGCCGCACAGATCACAGTGATGCCCGCGAACACTCCCGCATCGACTCCCGCCCAGCTTGCCTGAGAGAGCGCCAGGAATGCCGCGAAGCCTGCCAGGCCGCCCCAGAGCGTGGGGTGGGAGGTACGGTGCCATCTCCAGAGCACGAATGCCGCGATCGCCATGGGGATGGCGACTGCGAACGGAGCGAGAACAAGCGCGATGCCGACGCCGGTAGCGACGCCATCGCCACCCTTGAACCCGGTGAATATCGAATTCCAGTGGCCCATGGTCGTCGCCAGCGCGGGCACGAGGAGCCACGCGCCGGTCAGGCCGAGCCAGATGCCAAACAGGATCGCGAGCGCACCCTTCGCGATGTCGCCGAAGAACACGATCGCGGCGAATTTTGCGCCAACATGCCTGAAGACGTTGGTGGCGCCTGCCTGGCCGCTGCCGACTTCGAAGATGTTCACGCCACGAGACCTGCTGACGCCGTAGGCAAACGGCAGCGCGCCGAGCACGTAAGCGACCAGCGCGGCCACGGCGAGATGCAGGAGGGGTGGGGATTGGATGAGGGGCATCTGCGAACGGTTCCCTGACTGACCTGGGTGTTGAGAATGATATCAAGACCCGGACGCGTTATACGTCTCGGTCTGATAAGG
>JACPRT010000228.1 GCA_016189845.1 Chloroflexota bacterium
GCGGCGCGGGCGTTCACCGGCAAGGAAAAGATTGCCAAGTTCGAGGGCGGCTATCACGGCGCCCACGACGACGTTGCGGTGAGCGTCGATCCGCCGCTTTCGAAGGCGGGCGACGCCCGGGCGCCCAATTCGGTCGCCGATTACCTGGGCGTGCCACGCAAGTCGCCCGAGCACACGATCGTGATGCCGTACAACGACATCGAGGCGTCGGCGGCGATCATCGAAAAGCATAAGGACGAGCTGGCGGCGGTCATCGTCGAGCCCGTGATCTGGCGCCTTGGCATGGTCCCGGCGGACATCGAGTTCCTGAAAGGGCTCCGGGACATCACCCGCAGGTTGGGAATCGTGCTGATCTTCGACGAAGTGATCGCGCTGCGCGTTGCGCGCGGCGGGGCTCAGGAGCGGTTCGGCGTCACCCCCGATATGACGGCGATGGGCAAGATCATCGGCGGCGGGCTGCCGGTCGGCGGGTTCGGCGGGCGGTCCGACATCATGGAGCTGTTCAGCCCGAAGAGCGGCCCGAAGGTAAAGCACGCTGGCACGTTCAACGGCAACCCGATGACCGCGGTGGCCGGTGTAGCGACGCTCGAGGCCCTTACGCCGGAGGTGTACCGCCGCCTCGATGAGATGGGCGACCTGGTCCGCAAGAAGCTATCAGATCTCATCCGGGACCGGGAGGCCCCGATGGGCGTCACCGGCGTCTCATCGCTGTTCGCGCTGCAATTCACCACGGCCGCGATTCGTGACTTCAGGGCGGTCCAGACCAACGACAAGACGTTCCAGCGGCTGATGTTCATCGGCCTGCTCAACGAGGGCTTCGCCCTGTCACCGGCGTGCGCGGGGAACGTATCGACCGCGGTCCGCGCGAAGGATGTCGACGGCTTCGTCGCAGCGGTCGGCCGCGTGCTGTCCCGAGCCGGCTACGCTTAGAAAAGGTTACCGGTCGGCGAACGAAACCCCGGCGGCCTCTTCCAGCGCGGCGCCGATGCCCACGAGGTCGCGGCTCGCAAGTTCCGGTCTCGCCCGCGGGTTTTCTTCCTCGTCGAGTTCCTCGGCGATGTCGGCCCTGAGCGACCGGCGGTTGTCGAGCAGCACATCGGGCCGGACTTCGTCGTTGCCCGACGGCGCTTCGTCTTCCGCAGCCTTGTGCAGGCTCGGCGGAAACGACGTGATCTGCGACTGGCTGGCCGACCTGTAGACCTCGCGGATAAGGACGCTCAGCGTCTGACCGGAAAAGCCTGCCACGGTCGCTTCGTAACGATTGCCGCCCGCTGAAAGCCGGGCAACCCGTCGCCCGATCCTCGGTTCGAGCATCCCCAGGTACTCGCCAGCGATGGAGGTTACCTGCACATCGAGCCCGTTCGGCGCGAGCGCGATCCGGTCGCCGGCGGTGGCCGCGGCCAGTGTCCTGGCCGGACCGGGCTTTCGAAGCCCGGTCAGGATCGAACTGCCCCGGGCGGACATGAATGCCGCCGGATTGGCCTTGGGTGCACTGGCGACGCGTGTGACTGCTTCGGGTGTGCCCACCAGCTGCTTCAGGCGCTCCAGGTTCCGGGTTGCGATGACATTGCCCGGCTGCAGGTCGGCCGCGCGTTGGAAGGCTGCCATGGCATCCTTGACCCTTCCGAGCTCGGACAACGACTTGCCGAGCCGGTTGTGGGCTTCGACGTCGTTGGGCGCGAGGGCAATGAGGTCGCGATTCGCCTTGATCGCGTCCTCCCATTGCCCGGAACGGGCATGGGAAACGGCGCTGTGTGCGAGATCCGCGAGCGGGTTTGAAACCGTTACCGACTTATGTTGCTGCATTTCCTATGTCCTTCCGGTTCGTGAAGGTGGCGACCAGGGATCGAACCGTAAGACGCCCGGATGTTAGGTAGCCGGACGATGCTTCGCAAGGTACTTTCACGGAGATTTCATGTGGGTTTACACGGAAACGGGGGTGCGTTTGGGATGCCAGCCTGGAAAAAGCCCCCGAGGCAGCGTCAGGCCTTCGGGGGCCGGTGGAACCGCAGCGGCGCCAGCGTCAGGATGGCCTCGAGGACGATCCTGCCGGACATCTTCGACTTGCCGGAGCGCCGCTCGGCGAACTGGTAAGGATGCTCGACCACCTTCAGGCCCAGGTACTCGCACCAATGGGCCACCTCTGCCTGGAAGCCATACCCCGAATTCCTGAAACGGTCGAACTCCAGCCGTTCGAGGGTGGTGCGACGGAACACCTTGAAACCCGACGTGGCGTCGTGGACTTTCAGGCCGACGATCCATTTGATGCCGAGGTTTCCGAACCTGCTGAGCAACCTCCGTCCGAAATTCCAACCGGGATCAACCGCGCCGCCTTTGATGTACCGGGAACCGGCAACGACATCCGCGGTCCGGGCCTTGTCGAGCATCACAGGTACTTCTTGGGGCGGGTGCGACAGATCGGCGTCCATCTCGACGATGAATTCGGCCCTGGATGTCAGTGCTTCTCGGAATCCGGCGGTGTAGGCCCGGCCTAGCCCCTCCTTGCGTGTCCGGTGGATCACCTTGAAGAATCCCTGAAACCCGGCAGCGATCTGATCCGCCACGGCCCCGGTGCCGTCGGGTGAGGAGTCGTCGACGATTACGAAGCCCAGCCCGTCGATCCCCAGGGCCTTCAGTTGATCGACGATCACCGGAAGGTTCCCGGCCTCGTTGAAGGTCGGAATCACGGCTACGACCTTCGGGCTGCGCGTGTCCGCTTGCGGGCCGCGAGGGCCTGCCTCGCCTGCCGCCCCCCTGTCCGATGGAACCGCGGCCTGTCGCGCGCCTCGCCGCAGGTCCTGACGCGCCGCGTCGTAGCGCCCACGGATCCCGTGCCAGCGGACCTGCAGGATCTCCAGGAAGGCGGCGCCGCCCTTCTTGAGGGTCATCTTGCTGTCACGGCCGTAGTACCAGTCGATCGCCACTTCCCGGAGCTTCAGCCTCGCACCGCGGGCGATGAAGAGGACTTCGACGTCGAACCCCCAGCCTGACAGCCGCTGAGCTCCGAACAGCGACGGGACGAGCGCCCCGCGGAACATCTTGAAGCCGCACTGGGTGTCGTCGAGCCCGCGTACCGCGAACATGCGGACGACCCGGTTGAAGACACGGCCATAGAAATGCCTCCGCGCCGGCTCGTCGAAACGGCGGGCGCCGGGGGCCTCGCGCGACCCGATTCCGATGTCGTACCCCGGGTCCTCCTCCCCCGACAGGAAGCGGTCGATCTGTTCCGAGGGCATCGAGAGGTCGGCATCGCACATGAAGCGCCATGCGGCGCTGGACGCCAGCATGCCGTTCTTCACGGCCCAGCCCTTGCCGCCGTGTGCGAGCTTGAGCAGCCGGACCCGTGGTTCGGTTTCTGCGAACCTCGCCACTGCATCGGCTGTGCGGTCGGTGCTGCCGTCGTCGGCGACGACCACGTCCCACGAATACGGCTTGTTCTGGAGGTGACCCACAACCCGCTGGAGCGACTGCTCGATCAGCCGTTCGACGTTATAGGCGGGGATTACGACGCTGAGGTAGGGATCGCTGCCTGTCACCTTTTCAGTCAGCCCGCGGAGGCCTCTTGCAGCTCGAACGCCTGATGGAGCGCCCGAGCAGCCTTTTCGACCTGTCCGGACTCGACGATGCAGGTGATTCGGATCTCTGAAGTCGTGATCATGTCGATATTGACGCCTGCGGCCGCGAGGGCCCGGAACATGCGCGAGGCGTACCCGGGGCTGTTGGTGATGCCGGTGCCGACGATGCTCACTTTCGCGTAGCCCCGGCCGCCCATTACGTTGTGATCGGCGCATGCCCTCGACGTCTTCGTGATCGCCAGCGCCCTCTCCAGATCGCCATCGGCGACGGTGAAGGAAATGTCTGCCTTGCCGCCAGCGCTTGCGCTCTGAATGATCACGTCGACGTTGATGCCGGCGGCCGCCAGAGGTTCAAAAATGTCGGCCGCCACGCCAGGTATGTCGGGCAGGGCGGGAGCCGTGATCTTTGCGACGTTGCGGGTCACGGCGATGCCGGTGACGGCCTTGCGCACTTCCATCATGGACGCCTCTCCGTGAATCAGCGTACCGGGCTTGTCGTCGAAAGTGGAGGCGACGAGGATCGGCACCTCGTACACCGCGCCCAGCTCGATCGAGCGCGGGTTCATCTTGGCGCCGAGGCTCGCGAGTTCGAGCATCTCCTCGTAGCCGATCTCGACCAGCTTGCGTGCCTCCGGC
The DNA here is from genome assembly GCA_016189845.1 of Chloroflexota bacterium. Classification (GTDB taxonomy): domain Bacteria; phylum Chloroflexota; class Dehalococcoidia; order Lucifugimonadales; family Lucifugimonadaceae; genus VGZT01. Next base: position 4,212 of record JACPRT010000228.1, read on the forward strand.
ACCAGGCGTGGGTCGGCCGTGTAGATGCCCTCGACATCGGTGTAGATCTCGCAACGGTGCGCTTTCAGCCCCGCCGCGATGGCGACCGCAGTCAGGTCGGAAGCGCCGCGCCCGAGCGTCGTGATGTCTTCAGTCTCGGCCAGTCCCTGGAACCCGGCCACGATCACGATCCTGCCTGCCGCGAGTTCCCGGCTGAGCCGCCCGGTGTCGACCTCGGATATGCGGGCGGCCCCGTGGGTCGTGTCGGTACGAATCCCCGCCTGGGGGCCGCTCAGGCTGACGACGTCGTACCCCATCGATCGGATCGCCATCGCCACCAGCGCGGCCGAGACGAGTTCGCCGGTCGAAAGCAGGGTGTCCATCTCCCTCGGGTCGGGGACGTGTCCGGCGCCCAGGACCGACTTTGCCAGTGTGATCAGATCATCGGTCGTGTCGCCCATCGCCGAAACCGTCACGACCAGGTCGATGCCGGCAGCCCGGCGGTCGCAGATCTTCTTCGCCACCGACCGGATCTTCTCGGCGCTCGCCAGAGAGGATCCGCCGTATTTCTGCACGACGACTTTCCTTGCCGTCATTCCGTCCTCACCACGTGACCGCCCTTAAGCGAGGGGTCGACGATTCGAGTCTTGCCGGTCAGCCCGAAGAGGCGGGCTGCTTCGGTCATCTCGTATGCCACGGTCATCTCGCGGTGGGTGGCCAGGGCCATGACGGACGGGCCCGCGCCCGACAGGAACGCGCCGTGCGCGCCCGCGTCGAGCGCGGCCTTGATGAGGCGGTTCAGGTACGGAAACAGGTGGCTTCGGGCCGGCTGGTGCAGCCTGTCCTCCGTGGCGATCCGCAACGCTTCGAGATTGCCGGACGAGAGTGCGTTGACCAGCATCGCGGCCCGCCCGATGTTGTAGACCGCGTCGGATCGCGAGACCTCGGGGGCGAGCGCCATCCTGGTCTCGATCGTGCTCCCTTTCGACGAGCGATCGGGGATGAAAATCACCGCCTTGAGGCCGGGCGGGAGTCTTACGTGATCGGTGTACCACCTGCCTTCGTGCCGGACTCCAATCTGGCAGCCTCCGAGGATCGCAGGCGCGACGTTGTCGGGGTGACCCTCTATCGAGGCTGCCAGGTCGAGCAGGTCGGACTCCGCGAACTTATGGTCCGTGAAGGCGGCGCCTGCGAGGAGGCCGCTCACGATCGCGGCTGAGCTGCTGCCAAGTCCGCTGCTCGACGGGATCGCGTTCTCGCATGTATACGCGAACTCGGGCGCGGGGCACCCGGCAACCCTGAACGCCGTGACGACACCGGTCACGACCAGGTTGCGGGCATCTCGAGGGAGCGTGTCCTCACCCTCGCCGTGGATGTCCAACGCAAATGGCGCGCGCTCGACCGTCGTTTCATTCCAGATGTCGAGTGCGAAGCCGATGCAGTCGAATCCGGGCCCGAGGTTGGCGGTGGTCGCCGGGACCCGGACGGTCACGCGGTGAGGTAGGTTCATCTACGGGGTTGCAGGTGGGGTGAAAACTCCAACCCCCGAAGTATAATCCCGCGGCGTTTGCAATCCACCAGCAGTCCGGGTGGCGCCGGTCTAGATCGTCACCTTGCCGGGCCTAGTGCTTCCCGCCCGCGTTGACGTGTTCCGAGAGGAACAGGGAATAGTCGCCGTAGCCGAGCTTGTTCGGGTCGCCCGGCTTGCCGGACCCGCCGAACTTCTTGGTCAACATCATGTTGAGCGCGGCGTATTCCTTCTTGCGGGCGTCCGTGTAGCGATACCGCTCCAACTGGTCGTGGTCCAGCTCCACTCCCAGCCCCGGCTTGTCGGGAACGGTCTGTGTCCCATCTCCGTTGTATGGGTACAGGCCTCCCTTGAGGATGTCGTCCGACTGCTGGTGGTAGTGGGCATCGATCGGGAAATCGAACGGGCCCGCGGCCGCGGCGGCATGCAGCTTTGCCATATGGGACACGCCCAGATAGCGGCCCGAGTGCATTGAGGTCTTGATGCCAAACGTCCGCGCCACCGTCATCCAATCGCGCACGCCCGCGATCCCACCCGAGCCATAGATGTCGCACATCGCGACTTCGCCGGCTCTTTCACTGATGGCATTTGACAGCCGGTCGAGGGAATACGAGCCGTCGACGCAGACCGGGATCTTTGTCGCCTGGCGAAGTCGGGCCTGGTTCTGCTGCCCGCGGGCGACGTCTTCCAGATATTCGACTCCCAGGTCTCTGACCTCGTTGGCCGCCCAGATCGCCGTTTCGAGGTCCCACGCCGAGTTCGGGTCGATGCGCAGGCGTGGGTCCGGACCGACCGCCTCGCGGACGTGCTTGACAGCCGCGATTTCATCCTTCGGGTTGTAGACGCCGATCTTCAGCTTGATCGACTTGAAGCCGTACTTCTTCGCCACGGCCGCCACGTGCTCGGCGTAGTTCTCCAGGTTCACCTCGCCTGGGCCGGCGCCCTTCGCTTGGCCCTGTTCGACCACGCCAGGGGCGCGGAAGAACATGTAGGCCGCGAACTCCACCTTCCTCTCGTATTGACCGCCGTTTACCAGCGCAGCGACCGGTCTGCCGAGGTATTTGCCCATCAAGTCCCACATTGCGAATTCCAGGCCGGCCCGGTTCTGGGGGTCGCCACGGGTCTCACGGTCGGCCATGGGCGCCTCGGCGATGATGCGCTTCCAATCGAACGGGTCCATGCCCTTGATCGCCGCTGCGACCGGACCTTCCATGTGGGCTTTCGACGCCCAGACCTCGCCGATGCCGGTGAGGCCTTCATCGGTGTGGACTTCGATGATCGTGCGGGGTGTGGCGATCGCGATATGGCCGGTGTAGCCGTGGTCCGAGAAGGAGTAGGCCCATAGCAGGGTGCCCTGCATGGGTACGCCGACCTCGTATGCGGTGATGCCAGTGATTTTCATGGCAGTTAATCCTACTCGGCCCACGTATAATGCGAAGGTTCTATCTGCGGGGAGTAGCGCAGCTGGTAGCGCGCAGCGTTCGGGACGCTGAGGTCCCGGGTTCGAATCCCGGCTCCCCGACCACACTCTCGCCCTTCCGCAAAGCTATTTCAGCCCCGCGAACGCCCTTTTTGGCACCGCTGACAGCAGTTCTGACAGCAACGTGGGCGGACGAGCGCGAGCGATGGCGGACGACGGCGGACCGACGGCCCAGGTTTTCGGGAGTCTAGCGCCCGATCCGCCTCGCGATGAGAGGCACGCCGCGCAGAGAATCGGGTATTGATGCCAGTGCCGGGCGTTCGGATTCGAAACTCGCGACCATATCCTCACAGGTGTCGTAGAAATCGCCTAGCGATTGCCAGGGGGGCGTCTCCGGGATTTCCAAGCCTGCGCGAATGGCCCCGGGAGCGATGTCCTCGTAGTGCCTCTTCTCGCTCTCAAACGCGGCCGCGACAACATCTTCGTGGGAAAGTGCCCACATAGCAGCGTCAGCACCAACGGCCGTCCATAACATGGCGACGTCTGGCGTTCGGAGCAGTTCCCATCGCACGTCAGCCATATGTAGCCC
>JACPRT010000024.1 GCA_016189845.1 Chloroflexota bacterium
CTCTTCTTCCGGGTAGGCGTAATCGACCATCTTGCCCGAGAGGTAGTTCTCGTAGGCCGACATGTCGAAGAAGCCGTGGCCGCAAAGCAGGAACAGGATGTTCTTCGATTCGCCGGTCCGCTTACACTCCAGCGCTTCGTCGATAGCGGCGCGGATCGCGTGCGCCGGTTCGGGCGCGGGCACGATTCCCTCAGTGCGGGCAAACTGCACCGCCGCTTCGAAAACCTTCGTCTGATGGTAGGCGCGCGCTTCGATCATCCCGTGTTTGACCAGCGCGCTGATCAGCGGCGCCATGCCGTGGTACCGCAGGCCGCCAGCGTGGATCGGATTCGGCACGAACGTGTGGCCCAGCGTGTACATCTTCATCAGGGGGGTCATGCCCGCGGTGTCGCCGAAGTCATAGGCGAATATGCCGCGAGTTAGGCTCGGGCATGCCTCTGGTTCAACGGCGATGAACCGGATCTTCTCGCCGCGTAGCTTGTCGGGGACAAACGGGAACACGATGCCTCCGAAGCTGCTGCCGCCGCCAACACACCCGATTACGACATCCGGGTACGCATCGGCATTGGCCATCTGCTTGATGACCTCCTGGCCGATCACCGTCTGGTGCATCAGCACGTGGTTCAACACGCTGCCCAGCGAGTATTTCGTGTCTTCGCGGCCGGCGGCGTCCTCGACCGCCTCGCTGATCGCAATGCCGAGACTGCCAGGGGAATTAGGGGTCGCCGCCAGTATCGCCCTGCCCGAATTGGTATCGCGACTCGGGCTCGGCACGACCGTCGCGCCCCACGTCTCCATCAGCGACTTCCGGTAGGGCTTCTGCTTGAAGCTGGCGGACACCATGTAGACCTTGCATTCGATGCCCATCAGATTGCACGCGAACGCCAGCGCGCTCCCCCATTGCCCGGCGCCAGTCTCTGTCGTAATCCGCTTCGTGCCCTCCCGCATGTTGTAGTAAGCCTGGGCGACCGCCGTGTTCGGCTTGTGGCTGCCCGCAGGGCTCACTCCTTCGTTCTTGTAGTAGATGTGGGCAGGCGTGCCCAGCGCACGCTCCAGGCGGTGAGCCCGGTACAGAGGAGTGGGTCTCCAGAGCCGGTAGATCTCCCGGACCGGCTCAGGGATCTCGATCCACCGCTCCTTGCTGACTTCCTGCTTGATCAACTCGATGGGGAACAGCGGCGCGAGATCCCCCGGCCCCGCGGGTTGCTTCGTGCCGGGGTGCAATGGCGGGTCGATGGGGTACTGGAGGTCGGCCTGGACGTTGTACCAGTGGGTAGGCAGGTCGCGCTCGTCGAGCAGGAACTTTGTCGTAGTCATACCTGAAGATCTCCTGTCTGATGGGTCCTGTGACGAGACGAAACCCCGGGCGACACCCTGGACCGTTCAGCTGGCCGCGGTCTGGTCCTTCGACTGCCGCCCCTTGGCGATGAGGCGGTTCAACTCTTCGACGGCCACGTCCGCAAGGCGGACGCAGATGTGGGGCGGATAGCCTGCGGGCGCTCCAGTCGCGTCGTGGCGGCCCCAGTCTACGCGAGAGAGCCCGACACAAGTCGTGCCGCGATTGTAGACGCGTGCGGCGGCCTCAAAACGGGACTTGAACTCCTCGGCGGCAGTCATGTCCTGGACCCGGGACGAACCCGGACTGCCGGGTGGCAGATAAGTGTCTAGAAGGTCGTTCATGGGGCGCGGTCGTGCCTTGCCAGCCGGCCCCCAGACCCCGAGCGCCATGAGTCCCGCGAGCATTGCCGCGCACGTGACCGCCCGCCCGGCTCCGAGTCCCCGTGCCGCGCCAAGGAGGGCCTCTCGTTCCGGCCCGGCGGGAAGGTCCGCGGCGAGGAGCACACATTCTGCGCAAGACCGGCCTTCGGCAAAGAATGGCCGCGTTGCCGAACGGGACGGGGTGGCGGACTGAGCTGACACCATTGCGATTGCGCTCCTGTCAGGCACGCTCCATCTGCGCCCAGAGTCTGGGGCCGTCCGCGTGAGGAAAGCGTGAGAACGGCGGCGTTTTCGTGAATGAGCCGTGAGCATCCATAGTTCAGGCGGCTACCGCGGTGAGATCTCGAGCGGCGGCACCGGGTTCCGCCGCTGCCGCGAATGCGAATCCCAGCCGACCGGCCAGGACGTCGATCCGGATGACGGCGGGACGTGTCGAATTTGCCAGCGCCAGGTCGCCGCATCCAGCCCTGAGAAGCAGGTCCGACAGGCGATCGATGATTTCCTCTTCCACGACCCTTCTGACCTCCCGGGCGCCGAAGATCGGGTCAAAGCCCTTGTCGGCGATGAACGCCCGGGCAGCCTCGGTCACCTGCAGCACGAGTCCCTTCTCCAAGAGCCGCTTCCGCACGTCCTTCAGCGCCAAATCCACGATCTCCAGGATGTGGTCCTTGCTCAGAGCGTGGAACACCACCGTCGAATCGAGCCGGTTCAGGAACTCTGGTCGGAAGGCCTTCTTGACCTCCTCCAGCACCTTGTCCCTCATCCGCTCATACGCACGCTGCGCATCTA
>JACPRT010000025.1 GCA_016189845.1 Chloroflexota bacterium
CCATCAGGCCGCCTATCTCGCTTGGCTCTGAGCCGTAGAGCCGGCGTGCGAATACGGGCCGCTGCATCCTGAAAGGCATCGCGAGGCGCGCCACGAGGAGCCCGGAACTGAGCAGCAGCAGGACCATGCGGTTCGTCTTCACGTACCGGAGCCCGGCGGCGATGTTGCTCAGTACCGGCTGGCCGGCCCCCTCGCGGTCCGGCGGCACCCTCGGGACCCGTCCGGTGAGCACCATCGCGCCGACGTACAGCCCGGTGATGATGAAATACACGGCCGCAGGCCCAAAGCTGCTGTAGATCACTCCAGCAAAGGCCGGCGCCACTACGGCCATCAGGCTCATGGCGCCAGAGCTGAGCGACACCGCGTTCGTGACCTGCTCTCGCCTCACCAGCCGGGGGATGATCGCCTGCCGGGCGGGCATCATGAATGCGAACGTGACGCCCTGAAGCAGCGACTGAATGAGCAGGTGCACCCAGGTGATGACGTCAAACGCGATGAGGACGGCGATCGCGCCACTCAGCAGGGCCGATGCCAATTGCGTGGCCTGGATTACCGTGCGCCGCTCCATGCGGTCGCCCGCGACGCCGCCAAACAGAGCCGTGATGAGCATCGTCGGCGCGAAACCCATGGTCACGAGGCCGGTCAGGAACGCGCTGCCGGTCAACTCATCGACGAGGATCGTGCGGGCGATCATCATCATCTGCATGCCTGCCATGCCGATGAGGAGACCGATCCAGAGCGCGCGGAACTCCGGGACGCTCAGCGAGTCGAAGGTCGCCGCGAAGGCGCGCATGCCCCGCCCGGTCTTGCGGCCCGGGGACACTTCCACGCCGGCCGGTTGGGCGCCCGAGGTTGTGACGTTCGGGCGAGTCGTTTCTGGCGGCGCGCCCGTACCCGTACTCGCGGTCGCCGCGTCCTCGATCGCGTGCCTGCGGAGTTCCCGTGAACGCGCTTCGTCAGGTCCGGAGGGCGGTGTCGCTTCGCTACTCCTGCGTCAGCTACGAATCATTGCCAGCCCTGGCTCGGAGTATACGCCGGGGCGTCAGTCCCGCCCGATCGACGAATGTCGCTGCATGCAGCCCCGCAGCCGTTGCCGCGAACTCCCGTATCGCCGCCGCCGGTCGCCGGGCGCGCCGCTCAAACCTGGTACTTCTTTAGCAGGTTCCTGGCGATCACGAGCCGCTGGATCTCGTTCGTGCCCTCGCCGATGATCATCAGGGGCGCTTCCCGGTAGTAGCGCTCGATCGGCAGGTCCTTGATGTAGCCGTACCCCCCGTGTACCCGCATGGCGTCCATCGTCACCTGCGCGCACATCTCGCTGGCGAACAGCTTGGCCATGGCTGCCTCGAGGTCGAATCGCTCGCCGCTGTCCTTTTTCGCAGCCGCGTCGTAAGTCATGAGCCTGGCAGCCTGGATCTTCGTGGCCATGTCGGCCAGCATGAACTGGATCGCCTGCCTCTCGGCGATCGGCCGCCCGAACGTGACTCGCTTCTGGGCGTACTGGATCGCCGCCTCGAAGGCCGCAGTGGCTACTCCCACGGCCCGTGCCGCGATGTTGATGCGCCCGGTCTCGAGTGCGTCCATGACCTGGTAGAAGCCCTGCCCCTCCTGGAGGCCAATGACCCTGCCGGCGGGGACGCGGTAGTCCTGGAAGACGAGCTCGCTCGTATCGACGCCTCGATAGCCCAGCTTGTCGAGGTCGCGGCCGGCCGTGAACCCCGGCCCCTTTTCTGCGATGAACGCGCTGATGCCGCGGTGCGACGACGAAGGATCCGGGTCGGTACGCGCCAGCAGCATGAAAACGTTGCCGCGCCTTCCGTTCGTGATGAACAGCTTGTTCCCGGTCACCACGAAGTGGTCGCCCTGCCGCACGGCTGTCGTGCGCAGACTAGCGACGTCGCTGCCGCTCCCGGGTTCGGTGAGGGCCAGCCCCGCGCGCATCTCGCCCGACGCAAGCTTCGGGAGCCACTCACGCTTCTGGTCTTCAGTGCCGTACTTGTTGATCGCGTACGACAATATCGAGTGCGTGCCGATCGGCCCGGTGAGGCTCAGCCAGCCCCTGGCGAGCTCCTCGAACACCATGGCGTAGGTCGTGTAGTCGAGGCCGAGTCCCCCGTATTCCTCGGGGATCGTGATGCCGAACAGCCCCATCTCGGCCATCTTGTCGACCAGGTCCGACGGGTAGGGACCCGCTTCGTCGTGTTGAGACGCGACGGGCGTGACGTCGCGGCGCACGAATTCGCGCACGGTGGCGAGAATCTGCGTCCTCGCCTCTTCACTGGCCTTCGGCATGTTCGAGTCTCCGCGCCCCCAAGACGGACCACGGCAGGTCCAGACCATGGCCCTTCCGAGCCGCGCCGCAGTGTACGGCGATTATCATCTGCTGCGTGAACGACCAACCCCGACCGATCCGAAGTCTTCTTTTCATCCCCGGAAACCGGCCCGACATGCTTGCCAAAGCAACGGGGTACCCTGCGCACGCCTTCATCCCGGATCTCGAGGACTCCGTGCCCGACCATGCGAAGGAAGCCGCCCGGTCGGCGGTCGCCGCGGCCATACCGGCGCTGGCAGCGAGTGGGTGCTCGGTCATCCCGCGCTTGAACTCCCCGGACACCGGCCTCTTTGAGCTTGATCTTGAAGCGGTCGCAGGCCCGCAGATCGCAGGCATCAGCGTGGGGAAGATCCGCAGCCCTGAAGAGGTGCGAAGGATCGACACGTTGCTGGGCCGGCTAGAGATTCGTAGAGGCATCCCGACCGGGGCGATCGGCATTCTTCCCTGGATCGAGACCGCGGCCGCGGTGGCACGGGCGGTCGACGTCTGCCGCTCTTCGAGCCGCATTCGCTGGGTCGCGTTCGGTGCCGAGGACCTGACAGTCGACATGGGAATCCCGCGGGCATCCGATCAGGGACGCGCGCCCGGCGGGGACGATTCTTCCCGTGAGGCCTCGATCGGCTCGTCGATCGAACCCCTGGTCTCCTACGCCCGGGCGGCGGTCGCCATCGCGGCACGCGCAGCGGGTGCGCCGGCCTTCGACACCCCGTACGTGCATTTCAAGGACGAGGCCGGGCTGGTTCGAGAGACGGCGAACGCTCGCATGCTCGGGTTCAAAGGCAAGTTCGCGATCCACCCGGCGCAGCTCGGACCGATCAACCGGGCGTTCGCCCCGACCGAGGCCGAGGTGTCCAGGGCTCGGAAGGTGATCGATGCGTGGGAGGCAGCCGCTAGTCAGGGCAGGGGCGCGATTTCGCTCGACGGCGAGATGGTCGATGTGCCGGTGGTCGCCAGGGCGAGGGCGCTGCTGCGGGAAGCGGGGACGGACGGGGCGGGGCAGCGCTAGGCGGAGCTTGGCGGATCCTGGCGGATCCTGGCGGATCTTGGTAGAGCGGGGGAGGTTCGATGCCCTACGGGCGATACTTCGAGGACTTCACGGCCGGGGAGACCATCGCGCACTGGCCGGGCCGCACCATCACCGAATCGGACAACACCTGGTTTTCGCTACTCACCCAGAACCAGCACCCACTCCACATCGACGCCAACTACGCGGCGAAGTACACGCAACATGGCCGGCCGCTGGTGGTCGGCACGCTGGTGTTCGCCATCGCGGTCGGACAGACCGTGGCGGACATATCCGGGCGTGCCATCGCCAATCTGGAATACGAGAAGGTCACTCACGACGCCCCGGTCTTCATCGGCGACACGATCTATACGCGTTCGACGATTCTTGAGACCCGGCTCGCGTCGAAGGGCGACAGGGGAGTGGTGTACCTGGAAACGGTTGCCACGAACCAGCGCGGCGAGACGGTACTGACGTTCAGGCGGCGAGTGCTGGTGCCAAGTCGCACGCATGCCACCCTTGGCGAGGGCAAACTCCCGGGCCCGGGATAGGGCGAACTGGCAACCTGCCCAAGAGCCGTGCGCGCGGTCGTTGATACCAATGTCTGGGTCTCCGCTATTCTGAACCCGTCAGGGCTTCCTGGCGCCGTCCTGAGGGCACTCAAGGACGGACGGTTTACCCTCGACTCGTGTGAGCACCTCTTGGACGAGATCGAAGAGGTCTTGGCAAGACGATCTGCTCATCGAGGCTGCACGAGTTGGCCAAGCTGATGCGCTGGTGACCCGCGACGACGACCTGAAATTGGACTGGGGCCTGGTACGGGTTCTTGAAGCCGAAGGGGTCGCGGTTCTCAGCGTGACCAGATTCCTAAGCGCTCTCGATGGATAGGAGCGTTGCCCGTCATTGTTCGACTCGTCAACATTTCGCCAACGTCCTCTCCGACACCGGGGGTGGATCCAGAGCTGCCAGGCTGGACGGCAAGCGGACCAACTCGTATCTGGCGAGATCGCTCGGGCGCGGAAGGGCGGACTTGAAATCCGCAGCGCGGGGTACGGCAGCATCCGACCTGGTACGAATCGCGAGAGACAGGCCAGAGTCGTCGACTTGCGACGACCCCCGAACCTTCAGGAACTCAATGCGACGCTGCCTTACGGCGCCAGCGCGGCCATCGCATCGTCTTCGAGGTGAAACCGCTCTGCCAGCTCCTGTGGCGTGGCCGCATTGGCCGGCGGGTGCTGGCGCTCCCATGCGACCGTCAGACGCAAAGCATCGTCGCGTGTCACCTCTTCGGAATAGCCCAGCTCGGCGCGGATGCGCGATGTATCCGCCACCCAGTCCTGACTGAAGTCCCGTGCAGCGACCAGATGAGCAGGGGCACGATCCCGCGCCATAGCAACCACTCTCCCCTTCCACCCGACTGCCTTCGCGATCTCCTCCACCCACTCCGCCTCGGAAAACACCTCCACTTCAGCCACGTTGTACACGCGACCAGCCGCCCGCTCATCTGTGACGGCCGCCGCAACTGCCACTGCAACGTTCTCGCAATACGCACGCGAGCCACGCCAGCGCGCCCTGCCTTCCTCCAGCAGGATGACCGG
>JACPRT010000026.1 GCA_016189845.1 Chloroflexota bacterium
CCGCGATACAGGACGCCGGAAAGGCGGTGCACCCTGCATATGTGGAAGGCCAGATGCAGGGCGGCGCAGTCCAGGGCATCGGCTGGGTCCTCAACGAGGAGTACTACATGACCGATCAGGGGGTCATGGCGAACTCGAGCTTCCTCGATTACAGGATGCCCACGGCTCTCGACTTGCCGATGATCGAGACGATCATCGTGGAGGTGCCCAGCCCGCTGCATCCGTTCGGCGTGCGTGGCGTGGCCGAAGTGCCGCTCGCACCACCGCTCGGCGCAGTGCCAAACGCTCTACACAACGCTACCGGTGTGCGGTTCCTCGTTCAGCCGATCAAGCCAGGACGAATACTCGAGGCGCTCGGCAAGAACGGCTCATAGGCAGGCGCCTTCGCTCCCTATCGGGAATTCTTCTCGATGAACGCCAGGGCCCGCTGCCAGGCGTCGTCGCACTCCTGCTTGAAATCGGTGAACCGCCGGTCGAAGAACGAGTGCGGCGCCCCCGGGTAGACGTGGAAGTCGTGCATGGCCCCGGCGGTGGCCAGCGCCTTTCGGAACTTGTCGACTTCTTCGACCGGAATTCCCTGATCTGCGCCGCCCATGAGCCCGAGGATCGGGCACTCGATGTCCTTGACCCGGTCGATGACGGGCGGGGTTCCATCGCGTTGGAGACGGGTTGGATGCCCGTAGAAGCCTATCGCCCCCTTCAGGCCATGCCCCGCCGTCGCCTGGATCCACGAGTTCGATCCGCCAAAGCAGAATCCCACCGTAAATACCGGACGGTTCGCGTTGCCCTGGCCCTTTCGAAGCTCGGCGACCGCAACGCTGACGTCCGCATTGATCTGGTCGATGCGCGTCTTCGCAACGTGTTCCTGATACACGAAGCTTTCGTCTCGCTTGCCGACACCCGCAGTCCGGCCGAAGTAATCGATCGCGATCGAGTCGTGGCCGCGCTCGGCAAACCGCACCGCCAGCTCCTCGTAGAAGCGGAACAGGCCACGGACGTCAGGAAGCACCACGACCCCCGGGCTGCCCGGGCGGCCTCCGCTCGCTCGAAACGCTGCGAACTTCGTGCCGTCGCTTGAGGTGAGAGCCAGGTCCTTCGTGTCGACGGCTGCTCCAGAAATCGGCGGGATTGGTGGTCGTGAATCGTATGGAACGCACATGCCGGTCCTCCCGAGTTGCCAGTGGATGCCGCAAAGATAGCATCGGGGGCGAATACCGCGCCCGCGACGGAGTCACGGCTAAAGCCGGAAGCGGCGCCAGTCTATCTCGAACTTTTCCTTGGCCCGGAAGCCTTTCCGCGACGGCTGCTCAAAGGTGACGCGCGGCCTGCCGGCAGCAAGGAAATCACCGGTCACGCGACCGGCCTCTCGGCCCGAATACGCGATGAAGCAGTAGCCCTGTCCCTGAAACCGAGCCGGCTCCGCGTCGCCTGCAGCAGCGGCGACGTTACGCCCCGCTACTTCGCCTTCGCGAGAAGCGAAGACCCCGGCCTTGGGAAGAGGGCGGCCGTTGGCCATCATCACGACATTGACGTCGCCGATGGCGAAGACCCCCGGGTGCTGCGTCTCGAGAGTAGCGGGGTCAACGCCGACCCACGGCTTGCCGCCCGTCAACCCAGATTCGGCGACAACTCGCGCGACACGATGTGTTGGTACCGTGACCATGAGGTCGGCGTCGATTGACGATCCGTCGGTGAACGTGGCCGACCCGCCGTCCCTTGCCACCTCTTTGACGGCGGCGTTCGGATGGAGTTGTATGCCCCGGCTGGCCAGGTCCGCGGCCACGCACGCGCTGGCCTCAGGGCCCGCAACTGGAATTGGCGCCGGCTCGGGCGTGTAGAGGTCCATCTCGATTTTCGAGGAAACGCCGGCCCGCTTGAATGCCCAGCGCAGGATCATCGCAGCCTCGAAGGGAGCCGGCGGGCACTTGTACGGCAGGCTGGAGACGGCGATGACGACTCTGCCCCTTCGGAATCCGCGGACGGCCCGCCGGAGCCGTCTGGCCGTCTCGAGGTTGTAGAAGGAATGCGCGACCAAGGAGTTCGGGACCGCATCCCAGTCATATTCGGCTCCGAGGGCCAGGACGAGATAGTCGAAGCCGTGTACCCCGGCGTCGGTCGTAACCGATTTGCCTTGCAGGTCGATCGACCGGATCTCCTCCTGGATGTAGCTCACGCCACGGTTGGCCAGCTGCCCGAGCGAGCGGCTCGCCTTCGACGCTTCCTTTTCTCCGACGACCAGGAGCGGCAAGGACGCGCCGATGTGGGTCCGTGCCTGGCGATCGATCAGCGTCACATCGTGGCCGGCGGGCAACAGCGATCGGGCGGTGATGGCGGCCCGGACTCCGCCGAATCCGCCCCCGAGGACCAGCACTTTCTTTCCAGGCATGGCGTTACGTCCTTCCCGTCGGTTTCAGTAACAAGGTTGTACCATTGCGGCGCCCCCGCCGTCACGGCTTCGCTGCGGATTGGAGAGCCATGCCGACTTCGCCTTCGACCCTTCCCGTTCTCCCTACCAGCGTCATCGGTAGCCACGGCCTTCCCGGATGGATGTATTCGGCCCTGGAAATGATCGACTCCGGCAGATTCGGGCCGACCGATGAGCGAGAGCTTTTCGACGATGCGGTCAACATGGCCATCAGGGACCAGGAACGAGCGGGCGTGGACATCATCTCCGACGGCGAGATGAAGCGCTGGAAGTTCGTGCAAAGCTTCTACCGGCGTATGACAGGTCTGCAGGCACAGGGCCCGCTCCGCAAGCTTGGCCCGGAAGGATACGACTCCGTACCGCGGTACCAGGCGACCGAGCGAATCAAGGCGCCGCAGGGACTCGGCATTGTCGACGAATTCAACTTCCTGAAGCAACACGCCACGCATCGGTTGAAGGCGACCTGCCCGGGGCCGGTGACGATCTCGATCCACATCCGCGAGCGGCCGAGCGTTTACCGGGACCGGCTGGAGCTTGCCAACGAGTTCGTCGACGTCATAAACACGGAATTAAAGGCTCTGGTTGCGGCCGGGGCGGACTACGTCCAGATCGACGAGCCGTCGCATTCGATCATCGGTGGGTCCGCAGAGGACTACGTGGATCTCTACAACCGCTGCGTGCGCGGCGTGCGGGCGAGGATCGCCCTCCATATCTGTTTCGGCAACCTCGCCAGCCGCGCCCGGTTCGAGAGGACCTACGCGCCGCTGTTCCCCGCGATCATGGATGCCAGGGCGGACGAGTTGGTATTCGAGTTCGCGAACCGGGAGATGCGTGAGGTCGAGCTTGCGAGCCAGATAACGGAGAAATTCGATCTGGGGGCAGGCGTGGTCGACGTCAAGAGCTTCCACCAGGAACCGCCCGAGCTCGTCGCATCGCGTATTCGGAAGGTCCTGGACCACGCCCCCGCGGAACGCGTCCGGATCGTCCCGGATTGCGGGTTCTTCACCGTCCCTCGCTGGCTCTGCGTCTCCAAGCTCACCAACATGGTGGCGGGGACCATGATCGTCCGCTCAGAAGTCGAACGAGGGTCCCGCCGCGGCCCTCGACGGCGGCAGCGGGTCTGACCCGGCAGCGGGGCATGAGCCAATGACTGACTTCGATCGCAGGAGGGCCCTCGAGGCCGCCCTTGCGGCCACCTCGGCGGCATCGGTCGAGCTCATGAAGAGGTTTCGTCCTGCGGGCGGTGAGATCCGCGCCTGGCAGAAGGCACCGGGCGCTCCCGTCACGGACGCCGACGTGGCATCCGACCGGGCGATCGCCGCCGCCCTCGAGGCAGGCGGAGCGCCGGGTGAGATCCTTTCGGAGGAAGGGCAGGCAGGCGAGAAAACGGGCGCTGCGCTCACGTGGCTCGTGGATCCCCTGTGTGGGACGCTGCCGTACAGGTACGGGCTCGCGCACTGGGGCATCAACGTGGCCCTCCGCGATGTCAATTCGCTGGAGATCGCCGTGCTCGCAGTGCCAACCGCGGGCGACGTCTTTCTGGCCGCCCGGGGTCACGGAGTGGCCCGGAACGGGAACCGCTACACGGCAAGGGCGCCGCACGCGCCTCTATCTGAGGCCGCGGTGTGTGTGGAGATCGACAACGGGAGCGAGTGGCCGATCTATGCGCCCGGCGTCACTCGTTGGGCGCCGGCCATCGGCGCGATCAACATGTACAGCTCGATCGCATACCCCGCAAGCCAGCTGATTCAGGGTCGGTTGGCGGCGCTCGTCGTCTATCGCGTGGCGCCGGTCCATGTCGCGGCCGGCGCGTTGCTCGCCGCCGAGCTGGGCCTCCGGGTCTCCGACGTCCGCGGTGCGCCCGTTGACTGGTCCCAGGACGGCGACCTCCCCAGCCTGGTCATCGGCTGGCCGGAGCACCACGCCGCGCTGATCGAAGCCATTTCCCGCGCTTAACGCCGCTCCAGCCCCGCCAGTCTCAACGTACCCGGCTTCCCAAGACTGGCTATCAGAGGGTGCGAAGTGGCTTGCCAGATGCGTGCCAACCCCCTTGTAACATTGACGCAACATATGTTACAAATGTGTTAACTAAATTTGATTGAGATGCGGTTCCGGTATCCGGGCCCGCAGTTCGAAAGGCCTCCCGAGGAGGGACCAAGATGCTCAACAAAGACACCACAGTCGACGCCAGACGGCGAGTGCTGGAGAAGGCCTACGAGGACGCCCTCCGCTACGCGCTGACCTACAGGACCGGATGGAAGGATCTCGAGACCGCTGCGGCCCGCCTGCGCGCGTTCCGCAACGAGCAGGCCAGCATGACCGCGCTCGCTGCATAGTTTCCAGAGACCCATACCAGAACAGGGGCGGCCTTCGGGCCCCCCTTTCTGTTCTTGACGGTTTTCCCCTGCCGACTTAGCCTTCGCCCGTCTCCGGGCCGGCTCGATCGAGTCGGCCGTGGCCCGCAACAAGCGCTGAGGAAACGTAGATGGCTTATCGGATCAACCATATCCACTTGAAATCGGCCGACCCCAAGAAGTCGGCTGACTGGTGGGTCAAGGCGTTCAACTTCAAGATCGAGAGTGACAACGTCCGGCCATTCGGCGACCGCTTCGTCCGGTGCAAGAGCGAGGACGGCGCGTTGACCGTCAACATCTCGGGCCCGCGAACGGCCGACAAGTACATGCCCGGTGGCGATGCCGGCGTGCATTTCGGGCTGGAGCATTTTGGCTTCGATTCGACCAATCTCGAGGCAGACATCAAGCGGCTGGAAAGCCTGGGCGCAAAGCTCCTCGAAGGCCCGATCGTCAACCCCACAGGCGGCCCGCGCATCGCATTCGTCGCGTGCCCGGACGACGTGCGGGTGGAACTGATCGAGGTGCGCGCGCAGTAGCCCGGTCCGCGGTAATCAATCCCGGCGCACTCAGCCGATATTGGCGATCTCTGGACGCCGGGCCTGCCATGGCCTGGCTCGTTCGAATGCCGCCGCGGCCCGTAGCACGAGCGCATCGTCGCGGAACCGGCCGACTATGTGCAGGCCGACCGGCAGGCCGTCGGCGAATCCGCAGGGGATGGTCGCGGCCGGCTGACCGGTCATGTTCATAGGGAATGTGTACGGGTAGAAGCCGGTGATCGAGTGCACGGGCCTGCCCCCGATCTGCGTCGGCCGGTTTGCGGGGTCGAAGGCGGTGATCGACGTGGTCGGGGTGAGGAGCAGGTCGTACCGGTCCATGATCCCGTCCATGTAAAGCCTGAGTTCGTTGACGGCCCGCAGCGATCTGGCGTACTGATGGCCTGGAATCGCCTTGCCTCTTTCGAGGGCGGTGCGTGCGCTCGCGCCCAGGAGGTCCCTCTGCCCCTCCAGCAGGTGGCCGTACTGCAGGTAGGCGTTAGCGCCAAAAACGTTCCAGAAATGGTCGGACAGGTCGGGCCGCAACGATATGCCGGCCTCTTCCACGCGACACCCCAGCTGTTCGAATGCGCCCGCCGCATCAACGCAGACCCGTTCGACGCCTGGGTCGACCGCACCGTATCCGAGGTCCGCGCTCCAGCCGATCCGAAGCCCGCCAAGCGGACGATCCAGGTCTGCCAGGACGTCGGGCAGCGCCTCGCGCAGATACGGTTGCGGGTCCCGGGCATCGGGTCCGGCGAGGGCCCGAAACAGCACCGCGGCGTCACGGACGCCGTTCGCCATCGGGCCGGACTGCGCGAACTGGTTGGGGTCGGGCCTGCCGAGGCCGCCGGCGCGCGGCACCGATCCCTGGCTCGGCTTGAAACCGAAGACCCCGCAGAAGCTGGCGGGTATTCGAATCGACCCGCCGCCGTCGCTGCCGACCGCAAGCGCACACAGGCCTGTGGCAAGCGCCGCGGCAGCCCCGCCGCTCGACCCGCCGGTGGTGCGCGTCAAGTCCCAGGGGTTCCGGCACGGCCCAACCAGGAGGTTATCGGTGACGGTCTCGAGGTGGATCGCGATCTCAGGCGTGTTGGTCTTGCCAACGATGATCGCCCCGGCGGCCCGGACGCGTTCGGCGACGACCGAATCGCGGTCCGGTACGGTGTCCTTAAACACCAGCGACCCCATGGTGGTGCGGATGCCGCGGGTCGACTCGATGTCTTTGAGTGAAATCGGCACGCCATGGAGCGCCCCGAGCGCGTCTCCGCGCATGACCTGGGACTCGGCCTGGCGGGCTGTCTCCAGCGCTTGATCGGCGACGACCGTGATGTATGCGTGGATCGTCGGGTCGATACGGGCGATCCTGTCGAGATAGACCTTTACGAGTTCGACCGGTGAGACCTTGCGGCTCGCGACCAACTCGGCCTGTCGCCAGGCGGGGGTGAACGCAAGGTCCTGGCCAGTCATTTCTTCCCTCCCAGAGACGAGCGGCCCCGGGGCGACCGGCAGTTCACGGGACGCTTCCCGAAGCCGGTTGCGCTGTGATCCGGCCGGCGAGGCATGCCACCGCGCGGTCGATCTGGACGACACGGGGCCCACTCAGACTGAGTTCGACATCCACCCGCCGGCCGGGGAGGAGCGAGACCTCGCGTTCGCCGTCCAGGGCGACCGTACCGGGCCGCAGGGTCACAGTTCGCCGCTCCCCTGGCTGCAGAACCGCCCATTCCGCTATCGGGACTTCGCGCACCATGCCTGGCCCCACCGGCGCGAGCACCCGCTCGGCCGACTCCCGGCTGCCGAGCCTGATGTAGAGCCCCACCGGTTCGTCGATCTCGACGGGACGAAGCTGTGCGCCGATCGATGAGATCCCGATGCTCATCGGACTCGCGCGAGTCAGATACACCTCGTACACCGTGTTCAGGTCCCAGATGGCCCTGGCCCCCGTGAACATCTCCCGAGATACCGCGGCATCGACCAGGGCGAGTTCCTGTAGAGCTCCGTCCACGTAGATGTCGAGCCGCTTGCTCCGGCGGCACACCCGGTCGGCCGACGCGATCCCGGTTGCGACGGCGCCGGCCGCCAGGCCGGCGATCGTGCCTTCGACCATATCCGGGAACACGTTGTTTGTGCCGGTCGAGATCGCGACGATCGGAACGTCGCCGCAGGCCTTGGCCACCACCCTGTTAGTGCCATCGCCGCCGAGAGTGACGATGCACCGGACGCCGGCATCAGCCATGAGTCCCGCCGCTGTAGTCGAATCGTCGCTGGCCCATGCAGGCCGCATGTCGGCGTACGTGACTTCGAGCTTGCCGGCCGTGTCCTCCGCGGCCATTCGGGCCAGCCCGACGCGTTCCGGCATGACAATCACCCGCCCGACGCCCAGCGCGGAGAGCCCGGCAAACACCCTTCGCAGGATGTTCGCCTTCTCCTGGTCGGAAACAACCCGCCCCTGGGCGACCAGGCGCCGTATGTCGCGCCCCGCAGCCGGGTTCGCGATGATCCCGACCGTAGGGCTCAAGCGAGCATCCAGGCGGGGTCAGAAAGGCGCCGCGCTACGGAGCGCAGGAATTCGGCAGCCGGGGCGCCGTCCCAGGCCCGGTGGTCGAAGGTTATTGACAGCCACATCATCGACCGCGTGACCACCTGACCCTGGTGGATCGCAGGCTTCTCGACCACGCGACCCAGCCCCAGTATGCCGACCTGCGGCGGGTTCAGGAGCGGGCTAAAGGCGTCGATCCCGAACGAGCCGAGATTCGTCACGCTGAACGTGCCGCCTTCGAGGTCCTCGACTTTCAAGGCGTTGTTCTTGACGCGTGCGCTGATCTCGCGCACGGTCTTGGCGATCTCGACAAGGCTCTTGCGATCGGCGTTTCGGATCACGGGGACGATGAGTCCTTCGGGCAACGACACCGCGAACCCGAGGTTCACCTCCGCCAGCTCGCGTATCTCCCCTTGCCCCGGACGGGATGGATCCAGGATGAGCCAGCTGTTGGCCCTGGGATGTTCGCCGAGAGCCCGGGCGGTGGCCTTCAGGACGAGGTCCTGGAACTGCGGACGCATCCGGTGCTGGCGCCAGTCCTTGACGAGCTGTTCCATTGCGGCGTTGGCGGCGGTAACGTCGGACTCGTGCGTCAGCGTGACCGTCGGAGCGGCCCCGCTTTCCGTCATCCGCCGGGCGATGGTCGCCCTCATGCCACGGAGCGGGATCGCGTTACGGACCGTTGCGCCAGCGGGCGTTGCTAGAACGGCGCCGGAAGGCGCCTGCGCGCTGGCCGGGGTCGCCTGCGCGGGAGCCGCCTGCGGGGCGGCGGCTGGTGCGGACGCGACTGCAGGTCCGGCCTGCGCCGCGCGCCTTACGTCCTCTTCGGTGACCCTGCCCCCGGGACCCGTGCCCTGGACCGCATC
>JACPRT010000019.1 GCA_016189845.1 Chloroflexota bacterium
AGGTTGTACGCGCGCGCCAGCCTGGTGAGGCTGTCCAGGAGGATGACGACATCTTCCCCGCTCTCGACGAGCCGCTTGGCGCGCTCGAGCGCACGTTCGGCTTCCCGGCAGTGCTCCTCGACGGGCTCATCGAACGTCGAGCTGTACACCTCGCCGTCGACCGAACGCCGCATGTCGGTGACTTCTTCCGGGCGTTCCCCGATGAGGGCTACGATCAGGTAGATCTCGGGGTGGTTCGCTGTGATGCCGCCCGCGAGCTGCTTGAGGATGATCGTCTTTCCGGCCTTGGGCTGTGACACGATCAGGGCGCGCTGACCCTTGCCGATCGGGGCCACCATGTCGATGATTCGGGTCGACATGATCTTCGGGGTCGTGGCCATCGTTATCTGCTTTTCCGGGAACAGCGGCGTGAGCTTCTCGAACAGCGGCCGCTTCTTCGAAGTCTCCGGGTCGTACCCGTTGACGATCTCGACCCGCACGAGCCCGTAATAGCGCTCGCCTTCCTTGGGCGCCCTTATCTGGCCGGCCACCATATCCCCGCTTCGCAGACCGAAGCGTCGCACCTGCGATTGCGAGACGTAGATCTCCGCGCCATTCTTGGACGCCGGGCTGCGGAGGAATCCGTACCCTTCACTGGTTAGCTCGAGCACGCCTGCGCCCAGCAGGAGGTTGTTCTGCTCGGCGTAGTGCTGAAGCAGCCCCATGATGATGTCGGACCGGCGCTGCGGGATCCCGATCTTGAGGCCAAGCTGCGGGATCAGCTGCCGAAGCTCTTCGGTGCTCTTGGCGCCCAGGTCCCCGAGAGCGGAATGCTCCAGCTCTTCTTCCGGAATATCGGCGACGGAGATGGCGCCGTTGGTACGCTCCGGGCTGACGTTTTGTGGCCGGTTGCGGTATGCAGCAGGACGTCGGCGCCGGCCGGCGCCACGGTTGTGGCGAGGTGGAACGTTCAGGGGAGATTCCTCCATGGCTATTTCACACTTGCAGCCTATGAGTGAGGCCGCGCACGTTTGACTACCGCCGGGCTCCTGGCGCCCGGATGCTCAGGGTTATTTGTGAGCGTTGCTACGTTGGGGATACTCGGCAACGGACCTGTGAAACGCTCGAAAGCATTTCATGGCCAGGGTCCGAAAAAACCGGGTCTACGGAGAGGGACCGCCGCAAAGGTCGGCGATTCGGGAGGTGATCTCAAAGTACCACAAACACCCCGAGGTTGTCATCTCGGGCCGCCACCATTGACCGCGTCCCCGAACGGCAATGGCGGCTGCCCCCCTTCGCGGATCACGGTCTTGGCGACTCCCACGAATTCGCGGAACAACGGGTGAGGACGGTCCGGCCTGGATGCGAATTCGGGGTGGAACTGGGTGCCCAGCATGAATGGATGGCCCATGATCTCCGAGATCTCGACGAGCGAGTCGTCGGGAGATGTCCCGCTGGCGACCAGCCCGGCTTCCTCGAACTGCGGCCGGTAGTCGTTGTTCACCTCGTATCGGTGGCGGTGCCGCTCATTTACGAGTGGCCGGTCGTACGCCTTCGAAGCCAGGCTGTGAGACCGAAGCTTGCACGGGTAAGAACCAAGCCGCATCGTGCCGCCTGTCTCGGCAAGCTCTTCCTGGCCGGGCAGGTATGCGATCACCGGGTCCGGAGATCGCGGGTCCATCTCGGTGGAGTTGGCCCGCTCCAGGCCAAGGGCGTTCCTGGCGAACTCGATAATCATGACCTGCATCCCGAGGCACAGTCCCAGGTAGGGGACCGCGCGCGCTCGCGCGTAAGAAGCGGTCTGGACCATGCCTTCGAATCCACGCGGGCCGAACCCACCCGGAACGACTATCCCGGAGTATGGGCTCAGGAGCCGGTCCGGCCCGACCTTCTCCACTTCTTCGGAAGGGATCCATGTGATGTCGAGCTGGCGATCGTGAAAGACGCCCGCGTGGCGCAGCGCTTCATGGACCGACAGGTATGAATCGGTCAGATCGACGTATTTGCCGACGATCGCGATCTTGAGCGATGGCTTCGGCTTTCGGATCAACGAAACCATTTCCGACCACGGATGGAGATCGGCTTCGAGCGTTCCCAGTCCCAGGCTCTGGGCCAGGAACTTACCGAGTCCTTCCTGTTCCAGGTAGAGGGGCACCGCATACACGGTGTCGAGGGTCGGCAGGCCGATTACCGCCTCCACAGGCACGTCGCAGTAGAGCGAGATCTTTTCCCTGACGGACTGGCCGACCGGGTAGTCTGCCCTGCAGATGATTGCGTCTGGCTGGATGCCCAGGCCCCGCAACGCCGTGACGCTGTGCTGCGTGGGCTTGGTCTTGAGCTCCCGAGTGGAGCTCAGGTAAGGCACCAGCGTCAGATGTATGTATATCGTGTTTTCCCGGCCGACGTCGTTTCGCATCTGCCGGATCGCTTCGAGGAACGGCTGGCCTTCGATGTCGCCCACGGTGCCGCCGACTTCCACGACGACTACGTCCGGCTGGGTGACTTCCGCCAGCTTCTTGATCCTGGCCTTGATGGCGTTGGTGACGTGGGGAACGGTCTGGATCGTCCCGCCGAGGTAATCGCCTCGCCTCTCGCGACGGATCACTTCACTGTAGATCTGGCCGGCCGTGACATTGGAGAGCGAGGTGAGCTCGACGTCGATGAACCGCTCGTAGTGCCCGAGGTCGAGGTCGGTCTCCGAGCCATCGACTGTGACGAACACCTCGCCGTGCTGGTAGGGAGACATCGTGCCCGGGTCGACATTGAGGTAAGGGTCCAGCTTCATGATGGACACCTTGAGTCCTCTGGCCTTGAGCATGCGGCCGATCGACGCCACGGTGATGCCCTTGCCCAGCGAGCTGACCACGCCGCCGGTCACGAAGATGTACTTCGTCATGGGAAGAGGGGACCGTGAATCTGGAGGCGGTGCGACCGCCTGCCTGAGGACAGGGTCGCGTTACGTGTCGGACGCCCGGTTATGGGAGAGTGCCTCGGGGTAACAATCTGCGGCCGTAGTGGCCGTACCTTCCGATTCTATGTACCCCACATTGGATGTGTCAAATCAAATGACCGGCCTGAAGAGCTTTCGCGGCGGCCTCAACGAGTGCGCTCAGGCGTGCCGCAACGTCCCCCCGCGCGAATTCGGGGTGGATCGCGGAAAGCGAGACGTATCCGTTGCGGACGGCCCAGACATCGGTGTCGGATGAGGTCGAATCTACCGACCGGCCGCCGCGCCTGAGCACCCAGTAGTACGTGCGATAGCCGCGCTGCAACGAGTCGACTCCGTCCTTGAGGAAACGGGAGGCGACGGTCGTCCTCAGCGCTCCTCTGGCGGGTGCGCGAGCGAGGTCGGGGAAGTTCAGGTTGACGAAGACCGGCGAGCGATCCTCGGCCATCGCTCGTACGACCTCGCGGGTCACCGCCTCGACCACCGGATGATCCGGCTCGGTCTCCCCTCCCACGGAAACCGCCAGTGTGGGAACGCCGTTCATGTAGGCGTGGATACCCGCCCCGATCGTCCCCGAAATGATCACGTCCTCGCCCACGTTCGTGCCGGGATTGATCCCGCTGACAACCACATCGACGGGTTCGCCGACGAGCTTGCGCAGACCCAGCACCGCCGCATCGCCAGGTGTCCCTTCGACCGCGTAGACGGTGACGTCCGGCAGCGCCGATACGACCTTCTTGGCACGTATCAGCTCATTGACGCTCAACGCCGGGCCGACGCCGCTCCGGTCACGGTCGGGCGCGCAAACGACGACGCTGCCAACGGGCCGGAGAGCGCGCACCAGTGCCCACAGGCCAGGCGCATGCGCGCCGTCGTCGTTGGTGACCATGATCTTCAAGCCAGGAGATCTCTCATCCGCGTCGCGTGCCCGCCGGGGAAAGTCCCGGCGGTAACGCCATGTTATCGATCAGCCTTGCCTTCCCGACACGGACGGCAAGGGAAACGAGGGCAGGGCGATCGATGACCTTCAATTCCTCCAGCGTCTCGCTATCGGCGACGCTCACGTATTCCAGAGATACCAGAGGCGCGCCTCCCACAGTCTCGCCGATCACGGCTTTGAGCGCGGCCGCGTTGATTTCCCCGTTCCGCCACCTTTGTTCCGCCGCCCGCAGGGATGCGTAGATGATCGCCGCCTGCCGGCGTTCCCCGGGATTCAGATAGGAGTTGCGACTGCTGAGCGCGAGGCCATCTCTGGCACGTACGGTCGCAACGCCGACAATCCGGACCCCGAAACGCAAGTCGTCGTTCATTCGGCGGATGATCAACAGCTGCTGGGCATCCTTCTCGCCGAAGTATGCGACGTCGGGACGGACGATCGCGAACAGCTTGGCGACGACCGTCGCGACGCCCCG
>JACPRT010000052.1 GCA_016189845.1 Chloroflexota bacterium
GTCCGACGGGCCGCCGGGGCCCCGTCCCGCCCCTCTGCCCGCCGCGCCGCCCCCACCCGCAGCGCCTGCCCCACCCCGCCGCCGGGGCCCGTAGCGCCTTCGCTCCCGCTGCGGTGGCTTCTCAGCGGCCGCGGGTTCCTCGACGCGCTCCGCCGGAGCGCCAGCCTCCGGCCCTTCCAGCCGCCCGACGACCTCTTCTTCCTCTGCTGGCGCGACGGGCGGCGTGGGCGGCGTCTCTTCGGCGCCGCCGTGCCCGGCGGCCCCGCGCTGCCTGCCGCCGGTCCCGCCCTGCCCTGCGGCAGTTCGCGAGCGCGCCGTCCAGAGCGTGGTGAAATAGCTTGGCCTGAGCAGGGTCGTCACGTCCGCGGCCCGCCCCGCCTCTGGCGAAAGGTTGTTCTCGAACGCAGCGACCTCGACATGCTTGCCGAGGTCCTTTACGGCCTCGATTGCCGGGAAGAAGTCGCCGTCGCCAGACACCAGGATTGCGGTGTCGTACAGGTTCTTGAAGGCGCCGCTCACGAGGTCGGTCGCGATCATGACGTCGACACCCTTTTCGACCATCTCGACGCCACGCTGCTTGTAGATGCCCAGCCGTGTCTCCAGGTACGGGACCTCCTCGAGGGAGGTGAGGAAGCGGTCCTGTTCCTGGGCAGCCGCCGGGTTATGGGCACGGTCCTGCCGCACGTTGTAGTAGTAAGCGCGGACCAGATCGCGACCGGAGGTCAGCTTCTCGACGAATTTTCCGAACCGAAGATCGTGCCTGCCGCACATCTGGGAGAGCACGTGATACAGGTTGCTGCCGTCGATGAAAACCATCACGCGCTCAGTGGGCCGAGGGTTCCTCGGCGAGTCTGTCTTACCAGGCAATGGATACCTCTAGGATCTGCATAAATAGGAGGAAGCTGAGATTGGAAGGTTGAAATACACCACCAATGTTAACGCTTCCCATCGAGAGAGCTGTCCAGAGGGCCCGGTCGCCTGCTCCACTTGACTCCGTAGAGCGGCGGCAACATCATGGCGGCTGCATCAAATACCGATATCGTCAGCACACCCCAATCCAGGACGCACCCATGCTGAAGCTCGTCTCAACATACCCGGTCCCCGATCGCATGCCGAACGGACTCCAGTGGACGGACGAAGGCCTGTACGTGATGGACCAGTTCTCAGACGTGATCTACGTGCTCGGCGAGAAGGGGGAAGTGCTCCGGGCGATCCCGAACGTGACCGAGAATGGCTCTGGCATCACGGTCGGTGGAGGCCATATCTGGACCGGCTCGAACGGCAAAACCGTCTCGCGTCCGTACCGGTCAACCGACACCCACCTGGGGTGGATCCTGAAGCTGGACATCAAGACCGGAGATCTGGTGGACCGGTACCGGACTCCCGACGGCGGCGGCATCCACGGGGTCGAGTGGGAACATGAGAGCGGTCTCATCTGGGTGACGGCGTTCAGTCCGAAGGCCCTGATCCTCTGCGATCCCGCGAAGAACTTCAAGGTGATGCGCAAGCTGCCTGTTGAGTTGCCGCGGCTCCACGGGCTCGCCGTCGACGGTGAAGGCATCTGGTGCGCGCACACGGGCGTCAAGATCATCGTCAAGTACCACCGCAAGACCGGCGAAGAGATGGAGCGGATCACGTTCCCGCCCGACGCGCCCGCGCCGCATGGCCTTTCGATGAAGGACGGGGTGTTGTGGTACTGCGACGCGAACTTCCCCGACTCGAACCGGCCCGCGCCCGAGATCGGTGTGATCCAACGATCCCCTTCGATCGCGTCGACCAACGGGAGGACGCCACAACGCCGCAAGCGCCCCGCCATGGCGGGCAGATCGAGGAAGTAGGCGCACGATAGGGGGCATCCCGATGCCGACACGCCGACAGCTGGTGGTCGACAGCCATCAGCACTTTTGGGACACGCGGAAGCTCACCTACGACTGGATGGGTCCGGGGCCGTCCCCGTTGAAGCGCAACTTCTTGCCCAAGGACCTGAAGCCCCTGATCGACGACGTGGGGGTCGACCGCACGGTGATCGTGCAGGCGCACGCGTCCCTCGACGAGGCCCGCTGGATCATCTCCCTTGCCGAGCGACACGAGTTCATAGCGGGGACCGTTTGCTGGGTGGACCTGGCCGACCGCAGGCACGGCAGCACGCTCGACGAGCTGCAGAAGAGCAAGTACTTCAACGGCGTGCGCCATATCTGGCACGACGAGCCGGACGACGCCTGGATCCTCCAGTCTGCGGTCGTCCGGGGGCTGAAGGAGCTCGCTCGCCGCGGCATTCCGTACGACCTGCTGACGTATCCGCAGCACCTGAAATACGTCCCGAAGCTGTACGAGAAGGTCCCGGACCTGTCCGGGGTAATCGACCACATATCGAAACCGGCGATCGCCAGGGCGCAGTTCGAGCCCTGGGGCGCCGACATTGCGAAGGTTGCGGAAATCCCTTCCGTGTATTGCAAGGTGTCCGGCATGATCACCGAGGCGCGAAGAGGCCTCTGGACGGCTGAAGACCTGAAGCCGTACGTCGAGCACGTCGTCGATGTCTTCGGACACGACCGTCTGATGTTCGGCAGCGACTGGCCCGTTTGCACCCTTGCAGGAACATACCGGCGGGTCTTCGATGCGGCGAACACCGCGCTGGGGAAGATCCCGAAGAACGCGTGGGCGAAGGTCTTCGGCGGCAACGCGATCAAGTTCTACCGGTTGGCCGTCTGATCGTATGACGGCCCTGCTGCGTGCAACAAAGCTGACGAAGCGCTATGGGACCACGGTCGCTCTCGACTCTGTCGATTTCGAGGTGCACGACGGCGTAACCGGGCTCCTGGGTTCGAACGGGGCAGGAAAGAGCACGGCGCTGCGCCTCTTCCTCGGTTTGATCCAACCCGACGCCGGATCGGCGGAGTTCGTCGGAGCGGGCACGAACGATCGTGTGGCTGCGCGGGAGCGGATCGGCTACATGCCCGAACATGACTGCCTGCCAGGGCACGTGTCCGCAGCGGAGTTCCTGACTCACATTGCCCAGGTCTCCGGCCTGCCTCCTCACGAGGCTCGCACGCGGGCGACCGACGTCCTCAGGCACGTAGGGCTCGGTGAGGAGCGATATCGCCCCATGGGCGGCTACTCCACCGGCATGAAGCAGCGGGCGAAGCTGGCCCAGGCGTTCGTGCATGATCCGGTGATCGTGCTGCTCGACGAACCCACCGCCGGCCTCGACCCGTCCGGCAGGCAGGAGATGCTCGATCTGATCATCCGCACCGGGCGCGAATTCGGCATCAGCATCCTGCTGTCCTCGCACCTGATGGGCGATGTAGAACGCACCTGCGACCGTGTGATCGTGCTCGAAGGGGGCCGCCTCTCCCGCGAAGGGGAGGTCGCCAGGCTGGTCGAGGACACGGAGACGCTGATCATCCAGGTCCAGGACGGCCTCAACGAACTCCTGTCGGCGATGAAGAAGCGGAACGTCGAGGCGCATGTCGAGGCGGGATCGGTAGTGGTCGACCGCGCGACTGGCGAGGACATGGACCGCATCCGCGACGCGATAGCTGAATCCGGGGCGCTGCTTTACAGGCTCGCGCCCCGGCGGCACACGCTTGCAGAGGTGTTCCAGGCGCCGGCAGAGACCGGCGTCGAGAGTCAGGCCGGCCAGCTAAAGGCGGCCCCATGACCACAGCGCCCGGGGCCGGCGAGGTCTTCGATCTCGGGTATCAGCGGTATTCGGGCGCCCGAGAAGGCCGGCGGCGCGCCCGCATGGCGATATTCCAGGACGGACTGCGGATATCGCTGGGAATCGGGCGCAGCGCCTCCCAGAAGGTGCTGCCGTGGTTGTTCATCATCATCGCCATAGGGCCCGCCGTCATGATCGTGATCGTAGCGGCCTTTGCGTCGCAGTTCGGCGACGCCGGCGACGTGCTTGAAGATTTCAGCAACCGCGGCTACTACGAGTTCGCGTTCATCCCGCTGCTCGCTTTCGCCGTCGCCGTGGGACCCGCCCTGCTGTGCCCCGATCGGCGCGAGAACGTGCTTACCCTGTACCTGGTGCGACCGATGACCGCCTTCGACTA
>JACPRT010000033.1 GCA_016189845.1 Chloroflexota bacterium
GGGTTGGTTTACGGCAGGGGCGACCGCTACCTTGCGGCCGCCAGAACGGGCGGATGCCCTGTCGACCATCTTTACCCGCTGCGGAGACTGCTCGATGAAGGGATACCGGTGAGGATAGGCTCCGACGCCCCGTACGGCCCCGTCTCGCCCCTGGAGGCCATCTGCGGAGCAGTGCTGCGCACTTCGGCGTCCGGGCGACCGGTTGGATCGTCGCAGGCTGTCGGGACGACCGAGGCGTTGCGACTATCGCTCGAACACTGGACCCCGCTACGGCGCGGCGCCGCGACCGACCTCGCGGTTTTGAGCGAGGATCCTCAGTCGGTGACCCATGAGCGGCTCCGGGACGTCACCGTCCGGCTAACGGTCATCGGCGGCGAGGTCGTGTGGCGGGCCTGACGATCTCAATGCGGGCTCAGTGCAGGCGGACGCCTGCAAATTCAGCGAGCCCGAGCAGAGAGTCGAGCTCGGCGGACGGTCTGAATACCGCGAGCGCGCGACGAGCGGTATCGACGTAGTCGGATACCGTTTGCCGGCACTCGTCCAGGATTCCCCTGCCTCGCATCTCGGCGAGTGCGCGGTCCAGCTTGAGGGCGCGGTCTTCCGGGCTTCCGCGCAGAAAGTCGATGATCGGATTGTCTGCGCCCATCCGTTCCATCAGCAATATCGCGGGGAGCGTCAGGACTCCGTTGGCCAGGTCGTGGCCGACCGGCTTACCCATCTGTTCGCGGGTCGAATCGAAGTCCAGAAGGTCGTCCATGACCTGGTAGGCCATGCCCAGGTTGTAGCCGAAATCGCGCAGCCGCCTGACTGTGTCCGTGTCGCCGCCGCCCAGGATGGCGCCGCTTTCGGACGAGGTCATGAACAGCGAAGCGGTCTTGTTGAATATGCGTTCCAGGTAGGCGTCACGGCTGACGTTGATGTTTTCGGTATCGAGGAGTTCCGTGAGCTCGCCCTTGGACAGCTCCATTATCGTGGCTGCGAACCGATCGATGACCTGGATGTTGCCGGTCGCGCAGACGAACCTGGCGGAGGCGGCGAAAAGGTAGTCGCCGAGCAGGATCGCGACATTCCGGCCCCACAGGTTGCTGGCGGTCGCCTTTCCGCGTCGGATGTCCGCGCTGTCGACGGTGTCGTCGTGCACCAGGGTGGCGATATGGAGCAGTTCGACCGCGGTGGCCATGGTCACC
This sequence comes from Chloroflexota bacterium, assembly GCA_016189845.1. Classification (GTDB taxonomy): domain Bacteria; phylum Chloroflexota; class Dehalococcoidia; order Lucifugimonadales; family Lucifugimonadaceae; genus VGZT01. The sequence goes on from JACPRT010000033.1 coordinate 1,188, forward strand.
GCGTGGGCCGCGTTGGCGCCGCCCGCCAGTCGCGCCGACAGCAGGGTGATGGCAGGACGCAACCGCTTGCCGGGCACCGACAGCACATGCTCCAGCCGTGCAGCGACCGCGTCAGAACCGGCCGAGCGTGACACCGACTCGTCCTCGGCGGCAACGAGCCCGAGCGTGGCGACGACCTGTTCGAGTTCCGATTCGACCGGCGCAAAAAGGGAGGTATAGGACGCAGGGCGCGGGATCATGCTTTCACCGGTTCCTCGCCATGCATGCGGTCGACTTCCATTTCGACGATGCCGGGCTCGAGCTTCTTGAACAACGCCTTCGGCGGGGGAAGCGTCCGTCCGGCCTCGGGCGTGGTGCGTCGCCAACCGGTCGACAGCACCGTCGCGGGCTCCCCGAGCAAAGCATGCAACTTCTCCGACGAAAACGGCAGATATGGATAGATTACCGTCCGGAGCGTGGCAATCACGTTCAGACCGACCCACAGGGTCGTGGCCGTCCTCGCCCGGTCCGTCTTGATCGACTGCCACGGCGCCTTGCCATCGACATATCTGTTGCCATGCTGGGCGAGCTCCATGAATGCCCTGAGGCCGTCCCGGAACCGCCGCCCTGAGAGGCCCGCGGCGGCATCCCGCAGCGCGATGTCGCAGGCTTCTAGCGCGGCATGGTCGGCCTGATCCATTTCGCCGGGATCCGGCACCTTGCCATCGAAGTTCCGTGCGATCAACGACAGCACGCGGTGCACGAAGTTTCCAAGCGTGCCGACCAGCTCGTCGTTGTTGCGGCTGTAGAAGCCGTCCCAGGTGAAGTCGCTGTCGGAAGTCTCAGGCATGACCGCGGCCAGGTAATAGCGCAACGGGTCGGGGTCGTAGCGGCTCAGATAGTCTCGCAGCCACACCGCCCAGTGCTGGCTCTTCGATTGTTTGCGACGTTCGATCGTGAGCCACTCGCACGCCGGGACGTCGTAAGGCAGGTTCAGCCGCGGCTGGCCCCCGTAGCCCATGAGCATCGCCGGCCACAGGATCGTGTGGAAAGTGATGTTGTCCTTGCCCAGGAAGTAGACGCACTTCGCCTTCGGGTCGTGCCACCAGCGCTTCCAGGCATCGGGGTCGCCGTGCGCCCTTGACCATTCCTTGGACGCGGAGAGGTAACCCGTGAGCGCTTCGATCCAGACGTAGATCCGCTTCTGTTCGTAGCCTTCGACGGGCACGGGAACGCCGTACTCGATATCGCGCGTGACCGCACGGTCGATCAGGCCCTCTCGCAGGAGACCCATAGACATGTTCCTGACGGTCGGACGCCAGTGGTCCTGTCTCGCGATCCACTCCTCCAGCGGCCGCTGGAAGTCGGTCAGCTTGAGGAAGAAGTGAGTCGTATCTCGGAAGACGGGCGTCGTGCCGTCGCGCTTGCAGCGGATGCCCTTGAGGTCGACCGGATCGAGCGTTCGGTTGCAGTTGTCGCACTGGTCTCCACGAGCTTTCGGGAACCCGCAGTGAGGGCATTCGCCTTCCACAAAGCGGTCGGTCAGGAAGCGCCCTTCCCGTTCGCACCAGGGCATCTGGATCGTCTTCTCGGACAGATGGCCGTTCCTGAGCAGGTGCAGAAAGATGTCCTGGGCGACCTCGCGGTGGTTCGCGGTGGCCGTCGTGGTATAGAGGTCGAACGAGATACCCATCCGGGTGTAGGCGTCGTAGTGGATCTCGTGGAAGCGGTTTGCGATCACCGCCGGGGCGACGCCTTCCTGGAGTGCCCGGAGCATCGTCGGCGTGCCATGCATGTCGCTGCCGGAAACCATGAGGACGTGGTCGCCGGCGAGGCGGTGGTATCGCGCGAAGATGTCGGCCGGAAGGCAAGCGCCGGCCAGGTGGCCCAGGTGAGGTTCGTCGTTTGTGTAGGGCCATGCGACCGCTACGAGGATGTGTTCAGGCAAGGCTCGATCCGGTCGGGGGA
>JACPRT010000034.1 GCA_016189845.1 Chloroflexota bacterium
CTCGTGCTCCTCTACCGCTACCTGCCGAACACGAGGGTTGCCTGGCGGGACGTCTGGCTGGGCGCGGCAATCGCCGGCGTCCTGTTCAACGCCGTCAGGATCGGGCTGGCCTGGTATGTGGCGAGATTCAGCAGCTTCCAGGTCGTCTACGGATCGCTCGGCGCCATCATGGCCGTCATGGCTTGGGCGTACCTGTCGTCGCTCACGATCGTTTTGGGGGCGCAGGTCTCCTACACATCCAGCCGGGTATTCGGGTCGCGCTCGGCATCCGACCCGCTGCCCGAGTTGCGGGCATCACCAAAGCCACCGGTCAGCAGGGACCGGCGTCTCCAGCCCGGACCCGTGGCGACGGTCGTCCGCTGGCTGCTCCCGCCGAGGAGCCAGTAGCCATGTGGCCGCTATGGCCGCGACAGCCCGTAACGATAGCGCCGGATATGGTCCAAATAGGCGCAAAGGGCTGCGCGGTAACTGCGATCGTGCACCGCGACGAAGTGACTCTGATCGACGCGGGCGCCCGCGGGAGCCTGCCCCTCATATCGCGCGGTCTCGAAGCGGCAGGTCTCCATCTCAGCCGTGTGCGCCATGTCGTGCTGACGCACTACCATCCCGATCATTCCGGCGGCCTTGGCGAGCTCGTGCGGGCCACCGGCGCCAGGGTCGCTGCGCACTCCACGGAGGCCGACATCTACACGGGGCAGGGACTGGCGCCCAATCCGTTCAGATGGCGCCCGTATGCCGTGGCGGCCCGCCCGTTCCTCAGGTACGCCTACGGCAATCCCGTAGAAATAGACTGGCGCCTCGGCGATGGCGACCGCCTGCCGTGGCTGGACGGGATCGATGTGATTCATGTCCCTGGCCACACGGCCGGCAGCATCTCTCTCTACGTGCGAGCGCATAGAGCGCTCGTCGTGGGCGACGCGCTGCAGTTCCGGTTCGGCCGCCTCACCGGCCCCGCCTCGGCTGTCACGCGCGACCCCGCGCTCGCGCTTCTGTCGATCCGCAAGCTGCTGGCTGTCGACTTCGACACGATCTGCTTCAGCCATTTCCGTCCGTTGAGTCAGGGCGCGGCCGCGTTCGTGCGCCGGTTCGTGGAGAGGTCGAGCCGCGCGGAGCCGCCGACGGCTAGAGAAATCTAGTACGGATGTAGAGAGAGACCGATGGCGAACTCGATCGTGAGCCCGGGCCGGGGCCCGGCGACGTTGCCAGAGTTTTTGGAGGAGGCTGCCTCCAGATACGGCCCCGCGCCTGCCTTGCTGTTCAAGTCGACCTATCGCTATCGCCAATGGTCTTACGAAGACCTCTGGCGCGACTCGGGAAAGGTCGCGGCGCTCCTGCAGGGCCGCGGAGTAAAACCCGGCGACCGCGCACTGATCTGGGGCCCGAACTGTCCCCAGTGGGTCATCGCTTTCTTCGGGTGTCTTCGCGCCAGCGTGATCGTGGTCCCGCTCGACCTCCGCGGGTCGGCGGAGTTCGCCGAGCGCGTGGTCGCCAGCAGCCGGCCCGCCGTCGCATTTGTCTCGCGGGCCACGCCGCACCGCGGAACGGGAATCGGTGTGCCGACCATCGACTTCGAAGAACTCGACCGGAACCTCGATGGGATGGATGGCGAGGCCGCTGACGCCAGGAACGGCGAGCGCAAGCCTGAGCGGGTGCCCGTGGGCGAGTCCGATATCGCGGAGATCATGTACACGTCCGGGACGACCGGGACGCCCAAGGGCGTCATGATCACCCACCGGAACTTGCTGTCGAACGTGGCGTCGTCGAGCGTTCCGATCCCTGGCAAACGGTCGTACCGGCTCGTGTCGATCCTGCCGCTGAGCCATATGTTCGAGCAGATGGCGTCGCTGCTTTCGGCGCTCAACTCCGGCGGCAACATCACCTATCCGGCCAGCATCCAGCCGACGGTGCTGATCAAGACCATGCAGGAACGACGGGTCACGACGTTGCTTCTCGTGCCTCAGCTCCTCGACCTGCTGATGAAACGCATCGAGGCGGAGGTGCAGCGACGGGGAAAGGGGCGGCAGTGGCGGCTCATGCACCGGTTCGCCGGATACCTGCCGCGGCCGGTCCGCAGAGTCATGTTCCGCCGTGTCCTGGCCCGATTTGGCGGCAGCCTCGACTTCATCGTGTCGGGCGGCGCTGCGCTCGACCCTGCGCTGGGCGCCAGGTGGAACAAGCTGGGGGTGAAGATAATCCAGGGGTACGGCACGACCGAGACCTCGCCGGCGGTGTCCACGCACAACCTGAGCGGTCCGAGGTTCGACTCGGTGGGGCGGCCTCTGCCGGGGGTCGAGGTACGCATCGCGGACGACGGCGAAATCCTCGTGCGCGGCCCAAACGTGACACCGGGTTACTGGGAGGCGCCGCAGGCGACCCAGACCGTGTTCGTCGATGGCTGGTACAGGACTGGAGACCAGGGCCACATCGACCGCCAGGGCTGCCTCCACATCCGCGGTCGCAAGAAGGACATGGTCGTGCTTGCGAACGGCATGAACGTGTACCCGGAAGACGTCGAGTCTGTGCTCAGGCAATACCCGGGCGTCGCCGACGCCGTGGTCGTCGGTCTGCCACGAAGCGCGGAGGCTGAGGTCCATGCCGTCTTCCCGCGCCAATGCGCGGATAGGGCAGAGGCCGCGGTCGCCTGGGCAAACGAAAGACTTGCCGAGCATCAGCGAATTCGCGGCTATTCGATCTGGCAGGAGGACGAGTTCCCGCGGACGCACACGCTGAAGATCAAGAAGACCGTGATGGTCGATTCGATCCTGGGCAAGACCCCGAGGGACGCCGCGGCCATCCAGCGATCTCGGGTCGTGGTTGGGGCCGGGGCGCGGGACGTGGCGCAGATCGTGGCGGACATCGCCACTATGGATCGCCGCAAGCTGCGACTCGATGCCACGCTGGGGGCGGACCTCGGTATGGACTCACTCAAGCGAGTCGAGTTGTTGGCGGTGATCGAGGACGAGCTGGGGGCGTATCTCGACGAGAGCGAGGTCGGACCCGACACCACCGTTGCCCAGGTCGCAGCGCTCGTTGGCCGAGCGGCCAAGGCTTCCCCGCGCATGCGCTTTCCGACGTGGGGGATGGCCTCGTGGTGCCGGCCGATCCGAGGCGTCTTGCAACACGTAGCGGTCTTCCCGCTCTTGCGTGCCGCGTACCGCCTGCGCGTCCGGGGCTCCGGCCATCTGGCTTCCATCTCAGGGCCCGTCATATTCGCGGCGAATCACGGTCACCATCTCGACAACGGTCTGATCCTGAAGGCGATGCCGTCGAGGACCCGGCGAAGGGTAGCGATTGCCGGCGCGGCGGAGTACTGGAGGAATCCGTTCTGGGCGATTGCGAATCCCCTGCTGGGCAACGGATTTCCGTTTGCGAGGGACGGCGCGGTGCGGCCGAGCCTCGAAAACATGGGCAGGATCCTCGACCGCGGCTGGTCGGTGATGATCTACCCGGAGGGACGAGTCACGGTCGGCAATGACGTGCAAGAGTTCAAGAGCGGCGCCGGTCTGCTGGCGGTCGATGGCCGGATCCCGGTCGTTCCGGTGCGTGTCCGCATCGAACGCATGGGATGGCCGGCCAGGTTCCCGCTTCTGCGGCGTGGGAGCGTGCGCGTGTCATTCGGCGCACCAATCACCTTCGAGCCAGGGACTCCGTACGAGGTCGCAACGTCACGGCTTCGGGAGGCGGTGGTCGCTCTTTGAGCCACCTTCAGAATCTGGTATCGCGCCTCAAAGCTAGTCCGAATCTGGCACCTGATACCACTTTTCAAGATCGTCAAACCAGCATGCCCCCGACTCTGGATGAGGCCAGGGCCCTTCAGGTTCGGACGAGCGCGGTGACGACTGCGACCACGTAGTCGCCAGTGTGGCTGATACTCACGTCGCAGCTAAGGACGTGGCTGGAGTCGAAACCGTCGCTGAACCGGAGCGCAGGCCGGCCGGTCGGCTCGCGAACCACCTGCACCGAATGCCACTGGCCCTTCGGCAGGCCTAACGCCTTGAACGCAGCTTCCTTTGCCGCGAAGGCGCCAGCGAGGCGGAGGTCGTCGGCGCCCTCGAGCTCCTCCGGAGTGAATAGCCGGCGGTCGAAGGCATCCCCGGCTCGCTCGCGTGACAGCTTGAACTCGTCTACGCGCACCAGATCGACGCCGGTTCGCACGGCCAGGCTTAACACCTATCCCTCGACCCGGTGCTCATTGATGTAGTCCCAGTTGAACTCCATCCCGAGCCCCGGCCCCTTCGGCAGGTGCACGTAGCCCTCGCCGTCCATCGGATCGCACGAGGCCTTCAGGTACGGCGGAACGATGTCGTATTCCTCGTCGGCCCAGTGCAGGCCGCGTTCGTAGAACTCGCAGGTCTCCTCGGTGGTCGCGCCCAGGATCTGCGAATTGCCAAAGCCCCCGACGTGCATCTCGCACGGCACGCCCAGCGAC
>JACPRT010000050.1 GCA_016189845.1 Chloroflexota bacterium
AAGCGCTGGGCGATGGGGCCGGCGCCGATCACCCCGACGGTCTTGCCCTGGAGCAGGAGCAGGTCCTTCTTGACCCAGCGTCCCTGGCGGAGCTGGTCCGTGTACCACGCGGCCCGCTTCGCGACCGCCAGCATCAGGCCGAAGGCGTGCTCGGCAACGACCGGCGCGGTGCGTCCTGGGAGGTTCGACACCGCGATCCCGCGCTTTCGTGCCGCCGCCAGGTCGATCGCATCGGTGCCGATCCCGGCGACGGTGATGAACCGGAGCTCAAGCAGCCGCGCGAGCACGGGCTCTGGCCATTTGACGTAGCTACGCGAGTTGATGATCGCGACCGCGCCCTGTGCCCGCCGGACCTGCTCTTCGACATCGGAAACGCGGTCCTTGAAGAGGCGGACTTCGGCGCGCTCCGCAAGTCTGTCCATCCAGGGCGAACCCTGGCACTGGACGGGGTCGTCGGACGGGATAACGACGATCGGCTTACCCGGCAAAGCGGTCCTCCATTGTTCGATTGGCGTCGATCACACCGGCTAGGCCTTGATTTCCTCAAGCAGCTTCGCGTACTTCAGCGGCATCCCCCACCCGCGCCCGTGGTCTTCGACTGTCCACCACACCGAAAGCATCGCCTATACGAATGCCCAGTCCCGGACGACCTGCTTCGGGAATCCCAGATGCTCGGAAAGCAGGGCGATTCTACGGCCGAGCCTCCGCGCGGGATCGGGAGAAGACATAACCGCGTGCAACGGATTTCGCATGAAAGCTCCGACTTCGAACTCGCGGGGGCCGACCACGCCCTTGGGGTCGATCGCAAGCCACGGAGCCCGACGGGCGCTGAGGACGTTGCCATGGTGCAGGTCGCCGTGCAGCAGGACCGGCGCTCTATCGGCTCCCAGCTCGTCGAAGAGGCGCTCGGCTTTCCTGACCATAGGCTCCGGTAGCGGCCCGGTGGAACCGTTGAACCGGGCCCGCAGGCGGTCGAATCGGCGCACCCAGTCGGCAAGAGTTGGTAGCGACTGCACATCCGGCGCCGGCCGCCAGAGCTCCTTCATGACTCGCGCCACGATCGGGGCGGCCTCCTCATCGCCCATGTCCCAGAGCGGATCGCCGGGAACGGCCCTTTCGAGCAGCATCGCGCCGACGTCCGGGTCGGCATCGATCAGACGGACCGCTCCACGGCCGTCGAAGAGACGGAGAGCTTCGATCTGGCAGCTGAATTCACGGTGCGGTACTCCGAGCTTGAGGATGGCCTCGGTGCCGTCGATGAGACGGGCCGGAGCGATGAAGTTGTAGCTCAGGTTGGCGACTGGCGGATCGACTGCCAGCGACCACCGATTCCGGCATTTCTCGAGGAGCCGCGGAAGCTCCGCCAGCCAAGTCCGGCCGCGTTCTCCGTGAACGTCTCTAACCCTGGTGGCAAATGCGGCTGGCAGGGAAAGCATGTCGTGTATTCTGCACGACTGTCACATTCTTCAGGATAGGACTGAGGGTTTTCACGGCGACGGGAACAAAAGGCGAAGTTGGCGAGGCGCCGGCCATTCCGACGCGCCGCCGGCTGTCCCTTTCCCGCGGCTGGGCGATCGTCTGGGTAGCCTTTGGCACCACGGCATTCGCCTCGGGAGGCGCTCAGTACGGGTTCGGCATGTTCGTCAAGCCGCTCGCCGACGAGTTCGGCTGGACCCGTACGCAGATCAACCTGTCGCTATCGATCGGCCTGATTGCCGGCCTGCTGTCACCGCTGGTCGGGTGGGTAGTCGACCGCTACGGGTCGCGTCCGATCATGACGGCGTCGCTGGCGATCGTCGCAACGGCTTTCCTCCTCAGGGCGGCGATGACAGAGCTCTGGCAATGGTACGCGCTGAGCGCGTTACTCGCCGTGGGCTCCCCGGGCACATTCATGCCAGTTGGGAAGCTCATCGGGGCGTGGTTCCCGCATACGCGGGGCCGCATGATGGGCACGGCGATCACGGGCAACAACGTGTTTGGTCTTGTCGGGGTGCCCCTCATCAACATGGTCATCGTCGGCCACGGCTGGCGACTCGGTTACACGATCATCGGATCGCTGGTCGCCGCGATGGCGGTGATCGCCTGGCTCGTGATACGAGACCGTCCTCCGGCCGGCCAGGAACAGCAACCACGAGAGGCCCGTGCATCTCGGCGTCGGCTCCCCGAGGCCAGCTTCAATATCCGTGAAGCGGTCAGGACTCCCGCCTTCTGGTTGATTATGGCGGGCCTGACCTGCTCGAGCTTCAGCTATCCATCGTTCATGACGCAGCTCATCCCGCACATGGAGGCCGAAGGCTGGGACGCGTCGCGGGCGACGCTTGCCCTGACGGCGCTGGCCGGGGTGGCCCTGGGCAGCAAGCTCACGTGGGGTTGGCTGAGCGAGCGCTTTACGGCGAGGATCTCCTTCGTGGTCGCCATCCTCATCATGGCGTCGGGCGTGGCGCTGGTCGTCCTTGCCCGGGACTCCGTGTTGGTCTGGCCGGCGATCGTCTATTTCGGGATGGGTTTTGGCGGCATCGGTCCCCTGATGTCGCTCGTCATACTCGAAACGTTCGGCCTCAAGAACTACGGCTCGATCCAGGGCACGATCTCGCTCGTGACCGCCATCGTTCCCGTCATGGTTGGGCCCTACCTCGCCGGGCGGCTCTTCGACAGCACCGGGTCGTATCGCGCGTCGTTCTGGATCGCAGCAGCGATATTCACCGTCGGCGCAGTCTGCGTGGCTGCCGCCCGAAGGCCGCACCAGACCGGCGCGTCCTCGCCCGCAAGAGCCACGGACGTAGGCCATGAGTAGCCGCGAGCCCGCGTGACGACCGGTTTGCGGCACGCCGCGTGAGCCCCGATGCTCCCGCTCGCATCTAAGATGAGTAAGGAGCAACCATGCCAGCAGTAACACCAGACAATCCGATCGTCCTGCCCCGGATCCCGGTCCCTGATCAGTCGGAGGCCAGGCCAAGGGATGTAGAGCGCGTGGTCGATGCCCCGACCAAGATCGAGGGGGAAGGTTTTCAGGTACGGAGGCCGTTCCCGAGCGTCGAGATGCAGTCGGCCGACCCCTTCCTGCTGCTCGACCACTGGGGTGCGGTCGAGTACGCGCCGGGCGAAGCCCGAGGCGCCCCGTGGCATCCCCACCGGGGTTTTGAGACCGTCACATATGTGATGGACGGGGCGATCCGCCACAGGGACTCACTGGGCGGCGGCGGTCTGATCCGCGATGGTGCCACGCAATGGATGACTGCCGGCGCGGGCATCCTTCACGATGAGCTGCCGACCGAAGAGATCGTCACGAAGGGCGGGTTGTTCCACGCGGTCCAGCTCTGGGTGAACCTGCCCAGGAAGCTGAAGTGGACGCCCCCGCGCTATCAGGATGTCGGGTCGCAGAAGCTGACAGTGCTTGGTTCCCACGACGGCGGCGCGTGGGTGAGACTGATCGCCGGCGAGATGGCCGGACATTCCGGACCCGGGGTCACCTGGACCCCGATCACGTACGCCCACGCCACGATCACGCCGGGTGCGAGGTTGCAGATGCCGTGGCGGCCGGATTTCAACGCACTGGTGTACGCGCTGTCCGGGAGGGGCGCGGTCGGGCGATCCCAGCGGCCCATACGGGAAGGACAGCTGGCCGACCTCGGAGCCGGGGACAGCGTGGTGATCGTTGCGGATACCGTTCAGGACAGCCGTGCGCGCAACCTGGACGTGCTGGTCCTTGGGGGACAGCCGATACGCGAGCCAGCCGTGTTCTACGGCCCGTTCGTGATGAACTCGCACGACGAGATCGTGCAGGCGATCGCCGACTACCGTGCGGGTCGGATGGGGACGATCCCGGCAACGACGCTTGCGTCGTGACCGCTTGCGCCGTAACCGCGAAAAGAAACAATCCGACCCCGTGACATCAAAACCGCGATCCGATATCACCGGCGACATCAGATCCCGGAAAGAGCAAAAAGGCACTACCTGGCCAGGCTCCGGTTCCCTCCCTATGCGGGACTCGAAACCCGGCGTGAGAGCGTCGATTGCGTGTCTACACGCCGCGTGTCAGACTCATGACGCCAGCCGTGATCGGGCAGACAGGCGGGCGCTTCGCGGCTTCGCGAACTAATTAGCGCAAGGGAGTCACGGCCGGCGGTGACCCCGTGCGACAGCCGGTATTCGTATTTCTGAGCTTCGAAGGTCCCGACAGGTATTCACGAGTCGGAGGCCTTGCGACTCGCGTAACGGGGCTAGTACGCGAGCTTGCAGCGCGAGGCTACGAGACGCATCTCTTCTTCATAGGCGACCCGTATCTGCCGGGCCACGAGGTCCTGAACGGCGGCAACCTCCACCTGCACCGCTGGTGCCAGTGGATCAGCGAACACCACCCGGGCGGCGCGTACGACGGCGAAGCGGGCAAGCTGCAGGACTGGAACCGCTCGTTGCCTGCATGGCTGCTGGGCAACCTGTTCCCTGAAGTCATCAACTCGTCCCGAAACCTGGTCGTCATTGGCGAAGAGTGGCAGACCGCCGACGTCCTTGTGACGCTCGATGCTGCGATCAGACATGCAGGATGGCAAGACCAGACCCGGCTGGTGTGGAACGCGAACAACACTTACGGCTTCGAGCGCATTGACTGGACCGGCCTGCTGCAGGCGGCCGTACTCACCACGGTCAGCCGGTACATGAAGTACGTCATGCAACGCCACGGCCTGCCGGCAAGGGCCATCCCCAACGGAATGGAAGAGCGGTGGCTCGCGCCGTTGCCGCCCGGGAGCACGCAGCCCCTCGAGAAGGCGCTGAAGAACCGGCTGGCAATCACGAAAGTCGCGCGCTGGGACCCTGAGAAGCGCTGGGACTACGCAGTCGACACGGTATCGGTCATGAAGGGCGCCGCGATGGCGCCGGTCCTCATTGCCAGAGGGGGTGCGGCCGAACGCGCGGGCGATGTGCTCGCACGCATCGAGAGTCACGGGCTGCAGCTGGCCCGCGTCAGCTGGGAGGGGCAGGATGTGCGATCGCTGACGGCAGCATTGCTTCCTGCCCTCGGGGCCGATGTCGTCCTCCTCGACAGCATGCTCTTCGAGGACCAGTCCAAACTGCTGTACAGGGTCTCCGACGCTGTGCTCGCCAACAGCTCGATCGAACCGTTTGGCCTGGTCGGGCTCGAGGCGATGGCCGCAGGGGGAATAGCTGTTGTCGGATCGACTGGCGAAGACTACGTCACGAACGGATACGACGCCATCTCGTTGCAGGGTGACGACGTGTGGGAGTTCATTCGGTACATCGCCAGGATCAAGCATTATCCGGGCGCAGAACGCAACATGCGCATCGAGGCCAGGAAATCGGCGGCCCGTTTCACCTGGCGTGCCGTGATCGAACGGGCGTTGTTCCCGTTCGTGCGCGAGATGGGGCTCGTTGTGGACGAGCCAGACACTCCTCAGGTGATCAAACAGCTCCGGCGTTAGCCACTCAACCGCTTCCGGCCGGGCAAATCGTCGTCAGTCTGCGCCCTGTTGGCGGAGCGAGCTTCCCAGCAGGACTCCATTCGCCCAGTACAGGCCAGTCTCGCCGCCCGGAAGCAGATCGTAGGTCTCGCCGTCGAGAGTATCTCCGACTGGCAGGTCGCCGACGCGAAAGTCCAGAACGGCTACGGCCTCAACCCGTTGGTGCGTTGGTGTTGTTTACGGCTGCGCGTCGAACTCGGCGACCAGCTTTCGTGGGGCGGTCCGCCGCCATGCTTCGCTCACCAGCACCGCCATCATCTCCGGGTCGACGGTCGCGAGCTTGACACGGACCCATCCGAATCGGCCAACGTACGGCGCCACGGAAAGGCTCCTGGGGTCCGATCCGATGATGATGTCCTGTTCATCAAGCGAAGCTTTGACGCTCGCCGTGGCGTCGTCCGCAGACATCATCACGAAGATCTTGCCGCGCACACGGAACGTTGCCTCACCCCACGTCTCCCGCTCCTCTGATTCGGGGAGCGCGAGCGCCAGGCGTCGCAGGTCATTCCCGTTCAACAGCAGTCACTCAAGGCACGCAGTTGCTCAAGGCATCTGGATCGGAATGCCCAGTTCCGCGCCGATCGACTTGAACCAGTCGACTACCTCATGGTGGTAGGGAATGCCGTCGCGGGTCCGCTTCGCGGTCTCTTCACCTTCGGTAAGCCCCGGATAGATCACGCGGTCGTGGCCTGGCGCAGGCTTCGTCTTCGCAAGGCCGTCCAGGAACTCGTCCATGTCGTCCTTGAACTTCTCCGGGTCCGTGAAGGCGTCGATCCGGAACGCGCAGAAGAAATGGCCGCCCTTCTTGCTTATGAACCCGGGGCCTACCCCCGACAGGGTGCAACACATGATGTCGACGACCGCCGCAGAACCATAGCCCTTGTGCGATCCGTTTTCGCGGGTGCCGCCGAACGGCAGCATGTAGTACTTTTCGGGGACGGGTACCTCTTCGAGAACCGGGGAGCCGTCCGGCTTTGCGATCCAGCCTGGCTCAAGGTTGACTCCCAGACGCCGCGCAAGCCCGATTTTGTTGTTCGCGATCTGCGTGCTCGCAACGTCGAACAGGAACGGCGGCTGCTTGCGGGCCGGGGCCGCCCAGGCGACCGGGTTAGTGCCGAAGCGGGGCTCCGCAGCGAACGTCGGCACCATACTCGCGCCACCGCCGCCGGTCATACAGAGCCCGATCATGTCCTGCTGGGCCCCAAGCATGGCGTGGTAGCCGCACCCGCCCAGGTGCCCGGAATTGAACATCGTGACCGCGCCGATGCCGTGCTCCTTCGCCTTGGAGATGGCCAGGCGCATCGCACCCGGGCCCACGTGAATGCCGAGCCCGTTGTCGCCGTCGAGGGTCGCGGTCGTGCTCGTCTCGCGGACCTTTCGCACGCGGGGCCTCGGGTTCTGCGAACCATCCCCGTATCGCTTCACGTACTGGCGAAGCATGTTGGACACGCCGTGCGTCTCGACCGCCCGGAGGTCGTTGGTGATCAGGACATCCGTGCACTGGCGCGCCCCGGCGTCGTCAAGCCCCATCTTTCGAAAGATCGCCTCGGTCGCTGCTCGCACGCGCTCCTGCCGCACGTACACCCTGTCTTTTTCAGGGACCTTGAAACGCTCCAGCACGTTTGGCGCTCCCTTGTGGCTCTGGACCGTCGAGAGTTCGCCGGCCCGCGGTGGTCGACAATGTACCGCACCGGCCCATTCAAGCGGACTCAACAAGATGCGAGGAGCGAACCGTTGATGATCTCTGATGTCAGAGTCGACGTGCGACCTCGTATAGTGTGCCGCGACCTGTGCTGACCACGGGCCGAGAGCGAAGAAACCAGGGATGAGAAGGC
>JACPRT010000051.1 GCA_016189845.1 Chloroflexota bacterium
CCCCATGCGCTGAGCCGCCGAGCGCATACAAGCCCGCCGCCACCGTTACCGCCGCTGCCCGCCAGCTCCACGACCCGACGCCCTAGTGCGTTTCCACCAAGAAACCGGTCGCGCGCGACCACAGCCAGGCTCCGGCCCGCGTTTTCCATCATCTGCAACAGCACAATCCCGTAACGGTCGATCATTAGCCGGTCGACCGCTCGCATCTGCTCCGCGGTCAGATACGGCAAGTCATCGGCCGACACTTCTGGGAACACGCCTCGCCTCCGATCGATCACTCTGGTATTCCCAAACCTCAACACTCCAGCGCAAATCAGAAGATTCTGCCGATACATGCGCCGGCCGTCGCACACGAAGCGCCGGTTGATGCATCTGAATAAGTGACGAGCCGATTTCGGATCATCCAGCGCGTGAAGCGTACGAGCGGCTCGAAGCTGGAGGTCTTCGAAATGACCGGACAGGTCCAGGTAGAAAAAGTCAGCGAATACGGCGAAACGATGGGCCCCGAGGTGATATGGCGAAAATCCCTGCTGCGCGTCGGAGATGAGGAGACGGCAGCCTTCGAATTGTTCCTGCGCGGGGTGGAGTTTCGCGGTCCCTGTGGGAATGCGGCGCTCTCGGGAGCGGGGGCGGACGCGTAACGGCGGACTCCACCGCGAGAACCCGTCTGCCGCGTGCGATCAGCGCTCGCACACGGCAGATGAGTCACCGCTGCTGCGACGTGTTTAGGTCCCTGGGAACGGAATGGATCCCAGGTGCGGGCCGATCCAGTTGAGTTCGTTGGCCAGATGCATCGCACCGCCGGAGACGAACCGGTCGCTGGTCACCTTCCAGGTTGCCCCGTCCCAGCTGATCTCCTCGGCCGGCACGGTCAGCTTCCCGGCCATCGGCGGCGGCGTGTTCGCGGGGCGGTAGAACACCGCGCCCGGCAGATTCTTCTCCCACTCGCCAGCCATCGCGCCGTCCTTGCCGGGAGGCGCCGACAGCTGCATGCCCGCCAGGCTGATCGTGGCCTCGTAGAACGCATGCAACACACTCAGCGCCTTGACGCGCGACGCTTCTGCGCCTCTTTGCGAGGCGAAGTTGAGCCCGCCGATGATCCACGCCACGTCGTCGACCGTGTAGCTTGCCTTCGACTTGAATACGCCGTACTGCGAGTCGAAGTCGCCTAGCAACTTTCCCAGGATGCCATCCGCGGCCACAACGTAGTCGTCTTTGCCAAGCGCGTCGCCCGCGCCGACCAGGCCCGCCACCGCCGCAGCTTGATCGACAACCCCCGTGGCGCCGGCGGTCTTGAGTTCGTCTGCGATTGAGCCGGCACGGTCTAGCGCAGCCTTCTTCACGTCGTCGCCCTGCGCGGTCGACGCCCGATACGCCAGCGCACGGATCGCCGCGGCAGACTCACGTGCGTCCTCCGGCGTGCGGGAGTCCAGAGCCTTCATCAGGTCGGTAGCCAGCATGTCGAACATCGGCGCCATGTCGGGGTTCATGTACGGACCCTCCGCAGCCAGGCCGGCGATGTCGGAGAGCGCGTGTAGCAGCACCCAGTTGGCAGCGTAGTCGAGCGTCCCGTCCGAATCGCGGTACAGCCCGTCCGTCCCCATCAGCTCCTTCATGGCGTACTGGGCCTGCATCTGGGCGAGCATGTTAACCATCACCCCCGTGAACCGCTGCTGGGCGCCGAAGTCGGACGCCGGCGTGCCGAAGTGCGGGTTGGCGAAGTTGTGCGCCCACTGGCTCTCCTTGAGCATCGTCTCGGCCTGCCCGCGTACTGAGACGGTCTTATCGAACGTGTCTGGCTTCAGCCGCATCCCCTGGAAGTCCATGGGGTCGAATTGCATCGGATCGTTCGCCAGTTCAGGACTGCCCGACTTGTACACCGCCCGCAGCGGCGCCATGTTCTGGGGCATCATCACCATGTCGTTCGAGTTCTGGGCCACCATCATCATTGCTGCTTGCATCACGTCCATGGGCGGTTCGAACGGGATTCCCATGCCCGACGCCATCACGAACGGCCCGAAGTGGTCACGCGATAGCCAGTAGGCCTGCCAGATCAGCGCGCCCAACGAAAACTCAGGGTCTCCACCTACGATGCCGCTGCCCTCGACGGGGACCGGTCCAGGCGACGCGGTCGCGGCCGGCGAACGGACCGCCGTTGCGGCCGGCAGCGCAGTCACAGCC
This sequence comes from Chloroflexota bacterium, assembly GCA_016189845.1. Classification (GTDB taxonomy): domain Bacteria; phylum Chloroflexota; class Dehalococcoidia; order Lucifugimonadales; family Lucifugimonadaceae; genus VGZT01. The sequence goes on from JACPRT010000051.1 coordinate 2,182, forward strand.
GTCGCTTGTACAACAGGCGCCGCCGTAGGCGGCAAGGCTGCCGGAGTCGGGGTAGCTCCACCGCACGCGACCGCCACGGCGCCAACTGCGGACAGCGTTACAAGACCAATCTTCAGACGTCTTGAGCCAGATCGAAATACCACTGACACGTTCCCCCGTTTCGGTATGTCTGTTCGGCCATGCGCGCATCGGACCAGCGCAGGTCCCAACCGATTCGATGCTACCCGTAACGGCGTGGAAGGTATGTCGGCAAGCCGACAATAAAAGCGCGGGAATCCCCCCCGAATCTACCCACATCTAACGCGGCGTCCGCGTGGACAAAGCGAGACCTCGTTAGACGTTTGGCGGAGTGCCTGGAGCGGCGGCATTCACGGATTACCCCCGCCTTTGTAACGGACTGGATGTTTTTCCGCGCCATCGCCGCGTCGTAACCGGGGGGGTGCTCTTCGCGATTGCGATCCGCCGCGGCGGGTAGGCGCGCCCAAGCGGAGTCTACAGCCTGCTATCTGCCCGAGAGGTACGGCGCGAGTGCATCCCTGATCGCTACGCGTCCCCGGTGCAATCGCGTCTTGAGGGCCGTGACGGTTATCTCGAGTATTGCCGCGGCCTCTTCATTGGAGAGTCCCTGGACGTCGCGTAGCACGACCGCGGAGCGCTGGTCCGGGGGCAGGCTTGCGATCGAGGTCTGCAGCTTCTGGCCAAGCTCCTGGGAGAGAAGGGCCTGATCAGGGCTCGCACGATGATCCGGGGCATCGTACGCTCGGGTCATCTCCGCTGGCTCGGTCGGAACCTCGACTTTCCGGCTCTTCTTCCGGAGCCGCATCAGGGCGGCGTTGACGGTAATTCGATACAGCCACGTGGTGACCTGGGAAGCGCCCTTGAACCGGTCGCGGGCCCGGAAAGCGGACAGGAACGCGTCCTGCACCACTTCCTCCGCGTCCGCGTGATTACCCATCATCCGGTAGGCGACGTTGTAAACGAAGGCGGAGTGGACTTTGACGATCTGCTCAAAGTCGAGTGGGGACGCCGACTCCTCGGTATTCCGGTCTGGTACCAATCTCGGGCCCTCGGAACCGTTCGCCGCCAAGCCTGGTAGCGGCCATGCAAGACCTCGCATAGTTTATGGGGAAGAACCGCGCCCTTGTCCACGCGGCGTGCATCTTAAGTGCAATTCACGATCTTCGGACGGCACGGTATGTCTCTGAAACGACTCTGGCGATTCAGACCGGAAGCCAGCGACCCCCACATTGAAGTGCGAGAGCGGGCTTCCGAGTACCTGGATGGAGACGCGTCGGCCTCGCTCGCGCAGCGGATACGGATTCACCTCGACGAGTGTCAGGACTGCCGAGGCTTCGTGGGGACGCTCAGGGCGACCATTGCCGCGCTCCGCAATCTTCCCCGGATCTCCCCGCAGCCCTCCACGAAAGACGGCATCGACCAGGTCGCGGAGCCGGGCGACAGGCGATCGTAGGGGGCACACCCGTGCACCTCTTTCGACCCTCCCCGACTCTAAGATAGCGGCCGCTTGCGAGACGGCCATCGCGATTGAAGAAATTGGCACATGAAGTTCGATCTGATCGTCATCGGCGCCGGCTCCGGGCTCGAGGTCTCGTCTGCCGCGGCAGAGCGGGGCCTTTCGGTCGCAGTCGTGGAGAGCGGGCCCTTCGGCGGCACGTGCCTGAATCGTGGGTGCATCCCGTCAAAGATGCTGATCCACTGTGCCGACGTGGTCGAGACGATCAACACTGCCAGCAAGCTCGGGGTCAAGGCCCGGGTAGAAGCGATCGACTGGCGATTCATAATCAACCGCGCCTTCGACACGATCGACCGGGACGCCGCGAACGTGGAAAGGGCGAACCGCGAAGCACCCAACATCACGGTCTTCAAAGGCGAAGCGGTGTTCACCGGCCGGAAAACGCTGCGAGTCGATGCCGACGAGATCTCGAGCGACACGATCGTGATCGCGGCTGGCGCCCGCCCCTTTGTCCCGGACATCCCCGGATTGGAGAGCGTGCGCTTTCTCACATCGGACCAGGCGCTGAGGCTGAGCGAACAACCGCGCCGGATGGCGATTCTCGAAATCGAATCCGCCGGAGGTACCCGGACCCTTACCGTCGACGCGTTGCTGGTGGCGACCGGCAGGATCCCGAACACGGACACGTTGAATGTGGCCGCTATGCGGTCTTCGCGTCGCCGCAGGTAGGTGGGGTGGGAATCACGGAGCAGGCAGCGAAGGCCCAGGGCAAACGATACGTCGCCCCATACGCCGACACGGCGTATGGCGCCTCGATTGAGGACAAGGACGGCTTCGTAAAGGTCCTTGCCGATCCCAAGACCCGTGAAATCCTCGGCTGCCACATCATCGGGACTCACGCCGCCACCCTGATCCAGGAGGCAGCGAACGCGATGCGACAGCGCGCCCGGGTCGACGCCATCACCCAGTCGATCTACGTGCACCCCGCATTGCCCGAGGTCGTTCAGCGCGCCTTCGGCGCGCTCAGTCTTTAGTTCGGTTGCTCCGTCAAGCCTGCGGCCACCCTCAGATCAGACAGTTCCTGCGTCAGACGTGAGGTTCGCTGGCGATTCGGCGAAGCTGAAGAGGGTCGCTGATCTCGATCGCCCGGCGGCGGACTCGGATTAGGCCCGCCGCCTCGAATCGTTTCAACTCGAGCGTGACGGTCTGCCTTGCGGCACTCACGGCGGCGGCAAGGTCGTGATGCGAGTACCCGCGCAGAATGTGTGCGCCATCTTCCGCGTGCGCCCATCGCAAAACGAGCCCCGCGAGGCGCTGTCGCACGCTGCTGTAAGCGACCCTTTCGAGTTGTTCTTCGAGCGAAAGAACCCTGCGGCCGAATACCTCGAGCAGCCTTATGCCAACCATTGGTCTCGCCTGCAATATCCGTTCCATCGCGCTTCTGGTAGCCACGCAGATCAGGGCATCGTCCTGGGCCTCCGCAAAACAGTCCCGCATCCCGAGGCCCGCCAGGGACATTTCGCCGAACACGGTACCCGGAC
>JACPRT010000043.1 GCA_016189845.1 Chloroflexota bacterium
GACATAAGCAGGGTCCGACCAGCCGTGGAACGCGCCCTTGAACTTCACAATCTTGTCTTTGCCGGTCGCCGCGCGCGCGACCTTGAAGGCCATCATGATCGCCTCGGTACCCGAGCTCACGAAACGGATGCGTTCGACCGAAGGCACGAGCCTCTTGACGGTCTGGGCCCAGCTCACCTCGAGCTCCGTGCTCGCGCTCAGGTGGGTCCCCTTCGCCATGCGCTTCTGCACCGCTTCCACCACGGCGGGGTGCGCCTGCCCCAGGATCATAGACCCGTGGCCGGTCCGGTAATCGATGTACTCGTTGCCGTCAACGTCCCACTTGCGTGGGCCAAGTCCCCGGTCCATGTAGACCGGGTACGGCGTCATCCTGCGCGAGGCGTGGGTGACGCCTTCGGGGAAGAGGGACGCGGCCTGCTCTGCAAGCACCCTGGACTTCGGGTGGAGGCTGTCGAAGCGATCGTTGATCGATGGCATGGCGTTTCCTCTGTTCCTCGGCCCCGTCTTCGGCGGCCGAGTCTGGCCCAATGGTCGCGGGCGATCGCCCGCGGGGAACGACGTCAACGCAGCATATTGTGCGCCTTGCGCTTTTTCCCTATTCGCGCCGCGCATTCCCCCGGCGTGCCGGCGAAGCACGCAGGTGTAAACTCCAGCCGGATTCGCACAGATTCGACGAAAATCAGCCCATGACTTCAGAAGACGAATTGCAGCGTGCCGCTCTTATAGGGCGGATCGCGGCCGGACTGGCGCACGACATCAACGGGCCGGTCGGGGTCATCATCGGGTTCGCCGACCTGGCGCGCGACACACTCCGATCGGCCGGCGCCGGGCAGATGAGTCCCGAATCAGCGCGGCGGGTGCTCGAGTACATCGACATGATCTCGGATGCCGCTGTGAGAGCGCGCACGCTCACCAGGGGTGTGTGGGTATTCGCGAGGACCCAGTCGGGGGTCGTCGGCCCGGTCGACGTGCTGCGGGCGGTGCGGCTGTCGGCAGCCCTGGCGACGCCCGAGCTTCGCGGGGCGCGCATCGAAACGCCGGCGACTGAAGGCGACCTCGCTGCCGTAGAACCCGGCGCACCGGCGCTCGGACCACACGCGCACGCCGACTTCGCCCTCTGCGCACAGGGGCTGGTCAGCCTGTTCCTGGCTGCTCCCAGGGCCCTGCCCGCCGGCGGTTCGGTTTCCTGGGATGTGCGGCTCAGCGGTGGGGACATACGTATCGAGCTCACCGGTCGCCCGTACGACGGCAACAGCAAAGTGCAGGACTGGCCGGCCACGGAGATGGCCAGGGCTGCGTTCGAAAAACAGGGAGGGCGTCTGCACGAACCCGGCGGACCCAGCGTCGTAGGGGTGTTGCCTGCCGCGATCGTGTCGGGCGCGGCTAACGAAGCCTGGACGGTCGGCGGCGGCGAAAAGGCGAAGCCAGTGATGAGGAGGTCGCGTGGCTGAGCGGGAGGACCTGAATCCATGACGGGCCAGAAGATCCGCGTCCTGATGGTCGACGACCATGAGCTCATGCGGCAGGCTTACGGCATGGTCCTCGAGACCGAGCCGGATATCGACGTCGTGGGTTTCGCCGGCGATGGCACCGAGGCGGTCGCGCTGGCCACTACGACCCATCCGGACGTGGTGATCATGGACGGGCGCATGCCCCGGCTGAACGGCGTCGAGGCCGCTCGCATAATCCGCGAGCGCCACCCCGAGACCGGGATCATTCTCCTTTCCGCGTATGACGACGACGAATTCGTCAGGGACTTCCTCGCCGACCCCAAGGGGAAGGCATATCTGCTCAAGCAGCACCTGACGAAACTCACCGATCTCGTACAGGCGGTGCGGGACGTGAGGGACGGAAAGACGGTCCTGGCGCCTTCGATCGTGTCGAAACTGGCCGGCGGCGGCCAGAACGCGGAATCGGGCTTCCTTGCGGAAATGACCGACCGCGAGCGCGAGGTGCTGGCGTGCATGGCCCGCGGCCTGAATAACACGGCGATCGCCGAGGAACTCTTCATCCAGCCGCGTACCGTGGAACGCCACATAGGCAGCATATTCAGCAAGCTGCGCTTGCAGCAGCAGCCCGACGCCCACGCCCGTGTGAACGCGGTGCTTGCCTTCCTGAAGGAGACCGGCAAGCTGAAGGAGCAGTAGCTCCTGCAGCTAACGGTTAGCTAGCGGGCAGTCATCCCACCGTCGATGACCAGCTCAGCCCCCGTAACCCAGCTGGACTCGTCCGACGCCAGGTACAGGATGCCCCAGGCGATATCCTCCGGTACCCCCAGCCGCGGCAGCGGGGTGAGATTGAGGCGCTCCTCGCGCACGCCCGGACGGGCATGGAGCTCATGCGTCATGGGCGTGTCGGTGAAGCCTGGATGGACCGAGTTGACCCTGATCTTCTCCCCTGCATACTGCACCGCGGCCGACTTGGTGAACAGCCGGATCGCTCCCTTCGACGCGTGATAGGCGGTTCCCGCGCGGCTGCCTACGATCCCGTAGATCGAGGACACGCACACGACCGAACCGCCCCCGGCCTTCCTCATCTCCGGGATGGCGTGCTTCGTGCCCAGGAACGCCGAGGTCGCGTTGACGTCCATTACCAGTCGCCAGCCCTCCTCGGTGAGCTCTTCGACCTTTGCCCTGCCGTGCGGCCCGGACATACCCGCGTTGTGGACGACCACGTCGAGCCGGCCATACTTCGCCACGGTCTCCCTGACTGCCGACACCCACTCCGGCTCCTTCGTCACGTCGAGGTGCATGAAGGCGGCATTGGCGCCTGATTTCCGGATCTCGTCCTGCAGCTTGCCTCCGAGAGAGTCCTGGATGTCGGCGATGACAACGCCCTTCGCCCCTTCGCGCGCGAAAAGCCGGCACGTTGCCTCACCGATCCCCGAAGCGCCACCGGTGACGATGGCGACCTTGCCGTTCATTCTGTTCATGTAGGTTCCTCATCCCTGGCGGTCGTTCCCGGGCCGGCCAATGATACCTTGCACATGCCGGCACATGCCGGTGTTAGACTCGGCGGACCAACGATGCCACCTGCCAGGGCTTCTCGCAAGAAGACCAACCGCGCCAGCGCGCCGGACGCCTTCGAAGTCGCATCCCCCGATCTGCGCTGGCGGTGCGACCCGAAGCGCCTCAAGTTCAGCTGCACCGACGAAATCAAACCTCCGACGAGCTTCGTCGGCCAGGAACGCGCAGCCGCCGCCCTCGAAGTCGGACTGGGGGTCGCCAGGCCCGGGTTCAACATCTTCGTGACCGGGCAGACCGGCACCGGGCGCGCCCCCGTCGTGATGGCGCACCTGCGCGAATCGATCGAACAGCGGAAGAAGGCTGGCAAACGCGGCCGGACGGCCGACTGGTGCTACGTCTTCAACTTCGAGAAACCAGATCAGCCAAATGCTCTCCGTCTCGATGGCGGAGAGGGATCCGTCTTCGCCGGACGCGTCGCCGAGATACTGGAAACGCTGATACGCGACCTGCGAAACGCCTTCCAGGATGAGACGTATCAGGCGGAATCGAAGCGGCTTGTCGAGGAGGCCAACGGCAAGCGCCAGGAGATCATGAGCCAGACGGAACGCTTCGCATTCGAGCGCGGCTTCGCGATCCAGATGTCGCCCGTGGGCGTATCGGTGGTGCCGCTCACGGATGGCAAGCCGATGGAGCAGTCCCAGTTCCTGACCCTCAGCGCCGAGAAGCGGGAGGACCTGGACCGGCGGCGGCAGGAAGTTGCAGACCGTGTCGAGCAGACGATGGCGAAGGTTCACTCGATCGAACACGACCGTCAGCGTGCGGCGCGTGAGCTTGCCCAGAGGGTCGCAGAGAACACGATCCGGTTCCCGTTCGAAGCAATCGCCTCCCACTACAAGAACAACGAGGCCGTCAACGCGTTTCTCGAGGGGCTGAGGGAGTACACGCTCAACAACATCCCGGTCTTCCTTCAGGAGAAGGGCGAGCCGGAAGAACCCGTCCCGCCGCAGGCGCCGCGCCTCGTTCAGGACCCGACCCTGCCCTTCCGGGTCAACGTGTTCGTATCCAATCCGGACGCCAACGGCGCGCCGATCGTCGAAGAGACAAACCCGACGTATACGAACATGTTCGGCCACATCGAGCGGCGGCCGTACCTGGGTACGTACGTGACCGACCATACGATGCTGCGCCCCGGCGCCATCGTGCGGGCGAGCGGTGGGTACCTTGTCGTATACGCCCGCGACACCCTGCGCCAGCCTGGCGTGTGGGAGGCCCTGAAGCGGGCCCTGAGGGGCGGGCAGGTGCGGCCCGAAGACCCCAGCGAGGCCGTAATGCCAGGGCTCGTTCCGCAGAGCCTGCGCCCCGAGCCCATCCCAATCGACACGAAGGTAATC
>JACPRT010000044.1 GCA_016189845.1 Chloroflexota bacterium
CGCGGCCGCGGTCGACGGTGAACGCGAGCCGAACACGACGGTGTGGCCGGCGGCAGACCATCCCGCGCCCAGCGATGTAGCCATTTTGCCGGTGCCCATGATCGCTATCTGAGTCATGGCGACATGATACCGTCGCGCCGTTTCTAGGCACGGGCCACGCAGCGACAGATCGAAGCGGCGTGCCGGCCGATGCCGACAACGGTTGCCCTACTTGGACGCGCTGCATGACAGGCGAATGGGAGGACGCATGGGGAAACTCGAAGGCAAGGCAGCTTTGATCACGGGCGCCGGACACGGCATCGGCCGGGCGACCGCGCGCAGGCTGGCGGAGGAGGGCGCGCGCGTCGTGATCGCGGAGATCAACGACGATAACGGCCGGCAGACCGAGCAGGCATTCCGGGGCGAAGGCCTCCAGGCCAGCTTCGTGCATACCGATGTCGCCAGGAGCGAAGATATTCAGCGTGCGATCCAGTCCGCTGTCGACACATACGGCAAGCTCGACATCCTGGTGAACAACGCGCAGCGATCCGTCTTCGGCCGGGTGACCGACATATCCGAGGCGGATTGGGAGGTGAGCGTAACGACGTCGCTCACCAGTGTGTTCCGCGCCTGCAAGTACGCCATCCCGCACATGCAGCGGCAGGGCGGAGGAGCGATCGTCAGCGTCGCCTCGATCTACGGACTGGTCGGCGGCCGCCGCCGTGCCTGCTACAACGCGACCAAGGGCGCAATCGTGAACCTGACGCGGAACATGGCCCTCGACTACGCTCCCGACAACATCAGGGTCAACTGCGTGTGCCCGGGCGCGGTCGACACCTGGCAGGGCGGCCAGGAACGGGTGATCCCGGGCGACTTCTGGCGCGAGCGCAAGTTCCCGGAGCCGATGACCCCCGAACAACGGGCGCAGATGCACCCGATCGGCCGCGAAGGGCGGCCAGAAGAGATCGCCGAGGCGATCTTCTGGCTGGTCGATCCTGGGAACTCGTTCACCACGGGTTCGGCGATCGTGGTCGACGGCGGACTCATCGCCCAGGCGCTCCTTTGACCTGCTAAACTCGCGGCCGCTTTTGAACCTGACCCGAATCCGCGGGCCAGCACGTTGGAGCCAGGAATGCCTTTCGAATACCTGCCATTGCCCGGCACGCCCGTTGAGGAATTGGACACGCCCGCCCTGGTCATCGACATGGCGGTGGCCGAGGCCAACATCAACAAGCTTCAGAAGTGGGCCGACCGGAACAAGATGGGCGTCCGCCCCCACGCCAAGACGCACAAGACACCGCTGTTCGCACATAAGCAACTGGCTGCCGGCGCCATCGGCATCTGCTGCGCAAAGGTGGGCGAGGCGGAGGTAATGGTCGCAGGCGGAGTCAGAGAGATCCTGATCGCCAATCAGGTGGTCGGCCCGACCAAGATCGCCCGCCTCATGGCCCTGGCCGGCGACGCCAACATCACGGTCGCCGTCGACGACACCTCAAACGTGAAGGAGCTGTCCCAGGCCGCCTCGGCAACGGGGCGCGAGATCGGGGTGATCGTCGAGGTCGACACCGGGATGCACCGGTGCGGCGTCGAGCCGGGGGCGCCCACCCGCAAACTTGCCAGGCTTATCACCTCTTCGCCGGGACTCAGGTTCGACGGCGTGATGGGATACGAAGGCCACGTCGTGGCCAGGCGTGACCTGGAGGAACGGAAGACGGAGGCGACCGCATCCGCAAAGATGCTCGTGGATGCCGCCGACGACTTGCGCAAGGCGGGCTTGCCGGTAAAAGTCGTCAGCGCGGCGGGCACCGGCACCTACAACATCACCGGGACCGTCAAGGGGATCACCGACCTTCAGTGCGGCAGCTACATCTTCATGGACGGCGACTACCTTGAGGTGTTCAAGGACTTCTCGTCCGCGCTGACCGTGCTGGCTACCGTGATCAGCCGCCCGGTCACGGGGCGTGCCGTGACCGACACCGGAATCAAGGCGATCAGCGTCGACCGGGGATTGCCGAAGGTGGTCGGGATCGAGGGCGCCAAGGTTGTCGGGCTATCCGAGGAGCACGGCCGCCTGGAGGTGACCGGCGCTGCCGAGAAGCTCAAGGTCGGCGATAAGATCCGTCTGCTGCCCATGCACGGCGACACGACGATCAACCTTTACTCGCATTACGCGTGCGTGCGCGACGGGAAGCTGGAAGCGATGGTCGAGATCGCCGGCCGAGGCCGCTCCCGCTAGCGCCCGCTTCCTGAAACTGGCGATGTGGTCCGAAGCGGATCTGGTTTGGAGGTTGAAGCGCAGGTGAGCTACATCAAGCGTTGGGTGATTTATGGCGCGATCGGCGGCGTGGTGCTGGCATTCGGGCTGCTCATACTGGTGGCAGGCATCGCCGCCGCGATCCTGAGCATAGCCACAGCAATCGCAGGAGCCGCGATCGGCCTGGTAATCGGCATCCTCGCCGCCATCACGAGCCCCATGCGCAAGAAGAAGGCGGTCGCGACCCAGTAGCCGCGATGGCCAAGATCGCCCTGATCGGCGCCGGCAGCGTCGTGTTTTCGCGGCGCCTGTTGCAGGACGTCGTGTGCGTGCCGGCGCTGGCCGACGCCACGATCTCGCTCATGGACATCGACCAGGAGCGCCTGGAGCTGATCGCGGCGTTCGCCCGCAAGCTGGCCAGTGACGCCGGCACGCGGGTCCGGATCGAACCGACCACCGACCGCCGGCGCGCCCTGGAAAGGGCCGACTACGTCCTGACCACGATCAGGGTCGGCGACCGGGTAGAGGTGGACTATGCCATCCCCGCCCGCTACGGCGTCGACCAGGCGGTGGGCGACACGATCGGTCCCGGCGGCGTCTTCAAGGCGCTGCGCACCGTTCCGGTCCTGATCGACATCTGCCGTGATATGGAGGAGCTCTGCCCGTCGGCATGGCTGCTCAACTACACGAATCCAATGGCGATCGCCTGCTGGGCGATCAACGACGGGACCGCGATCAAGACGGTAGGTCTTTGCCACAGCGTCCAGAGGACCACCGAGCAGCTTGCTGAGTACATCGGAGCGCCGCGCAACGAAGTTGCCGGCTGGGTCGCCGGGATCAACCACATGGCGTGGTTCCTGCGGTTCGAGCGCAACGGCCAGGATGCCTATCCCGCGCTCTGGCAGGCGCTCGACGACGCTGACACGTTCAACAAGGACCCGGTCAGGTTCGAGGTCATGCGGCACTTCGGGTTCTTCGTCACCGAGTCGACCCGCCACATGTCGGAATATGTTCCCTATTTCCGAAAATCCGACGCGCTGATGCGGCGATTCGGTCTGGACAAGATAAATCAGGACCTCAACCGCAGGGCAAACCGGGATGTCGACCACTTCGCACGCCTGCGGGAGGAAGGGGCCTCGAAGGCGCCGCTGAAGCCATCGAGGTCCGATGAGTACGCGTGCCGGATCATCGAGTCGATGGAGACCGGCGCGCCGACTGTAATCAATGGCAACGTCCGCAACGACGGCCTGATCGACAATCTGCCGCAGGGTTGCTGCGTCGAAGTGCCGTGCCTGATCGACAACCTGGGGCTGCATCCCATGAAGGTGGGAATGCTTCCGCCCCAGCTTGCGGCCCTGGACCGGGCGAACATCGCCCTGCAGGAACTGGCCACGCGTGCGGTGCTGGACCGCAGCCGCGAAGCTGCCCGACACGCGGTGATGGTCGATCCCCTGACCGCGGCGATCCTTCCGTTGGACCGCATCTCGTCGATGTTCGACGAGATGTGGGCCGCCCACGGCGACCAACTCGCGTCGTACCGATAACCGGCCCGGGCCTCCGATCCCCGCCTCCGCCACGCGAGGCGTTCGACGGCGGCACCCAGCCCACGCCGCGGCCGGTCACCGGCTAGCTCCAGCCCTTCGCGGCGTCCAGGGCGCACAGCCCAAGCTCCGCGACATCCTCCGGAGGAGCGACGATTTCGCCTTCGGGCGTCGCGATTGGCGCGCATGCCTCCAAATCCGGCCTGCCCACCCATCGCCAGCCGTCGATCGTCTCCGCGGGCGGGTGCACGGGGCGCAACAGGTAGATGAAGTCGATGTGCCGGTGGGGTCCGAATACCGGGTCGTCGATGTCCTCCTCGAGGACTGCCAGCGGCGGTGGGATCTGGGCGGGGTACGAAAACCTGAATCCCGACGTTGTCGAGACCACGGTGACCTCTATCCCGGTCTCCTCGTGCGCCTCCCGGACGACGGCCTGGACCGGGTCTTCGTCTGGCTCGATGTGGCCCCCCGGCGGCAGCCATGTTTTTAGCTTCCGGTGCCAGTGGAGGAGAACAGCATCGCGGTGGACGATGTAGCCCGTTGAGGTGAAATGGCGGGTCGTCGGCGGTGTCGTTGCCATGGTCCTCGATCTGGAATGTGGGGATGACGCGGGTGAGGCCACCGGGCTGGGAATGTCTCCCTGCCGGGTGGCCCCACTCGTTGAGGTGCTCTAACGATCCGAAAAAGGGCGCCCTAGAAAGCTAGAGCACCTCCAGGTAATTCATGTGACAACGCGCGCACCTCCTTTCTTTTTCTTCGCCAGCCCCGCCACCGGGAAGCTGGAGCGGCGCAAATCCACGAGCCCGGCGCCCGGATTATACCGGACTGGCTACAACATCCCCCACGCGGGCTTCCGGACGGCGTCCGGGCGATCCGCGTGACGGCGTTCACGACGCGGGCTGCGGCGCCCCCCTGCGCTCGGCATGGTCTAGCAGGGCTCCCAGCGTTCGGACCTGGCGATTGAGCAGGGCCGGTCCCACGGCGAATGCGGTGACGATCAGCCCGCCGATCGCGACCGCCAGGGGTGCCCCAACAAAGCCGGCCAGCGCGCCCGCCTGCATACCGCCCAGCGGCATGATGTTCCACGTCATCCCGTAGAAGCCCATGACCCGGCCGCGCATGTTGTCAGGCACGAGCATTTGCAGCGAGCTCATGATCGAAATCATGTACGTGGACGTGAACACCCCGACGAAGAAGAGCAACGCAACGGCGAGCGGGAGAGATCCGATGTACTTGGACGTGAGGGCGAAGGCCGCCAGGCTAAGGCCGGTCATGATCGCGCCGCCGATGAGGATGAACCCCTTGCCCTTGACGTTTCGCCTTGTACCGAGCCAAAGCGTCACCAGGAGCGATCCGATGCCACCCGCGCTCATCATCACGCCCTGGCCTTCCGCGCCAACGCCCAGGACGTCCACCGCGAACACGGGCATCAGCATGATGTATGCCATGCCAAAGAAGCTATTGAAGAACGTCATGCCGATGAGGAACGAGAATATCGAGTTGCGGCCGATGAATCTCAGGCCTTCTGCGAGGTCAAGTAACGCGTTGGTGGACCGCCCACCTTTCACGGCGGGGACCTTCAGGAAGACCACCACGATGGCCATGGTCAGGTTGCCCGCCGCGGCGACGTAGAAGGCGGTGGCCGTGCCGAACAAGGCCACGAGGACCCCGGCGATGGCCGGCGCGACGATCCGGGTCCCCTGCCAGATCGACGAGTTCAGCGCTACCGCGCTCATGAGCGCCGGGCGCTCGATCAGATGCGGGAAAAGGGCCATGCGGGCAGGCGTATTGAAGGCGTTGACCGCCCCGGTAACCGCTGCGATCGCCAGGATGTGCCATACCTGGACGACGCCGGCCGCGGTGAGGGTCGCCAGGACAACGATCAGCGCTGCCGTGATCGTCTGCGTGGCGATGATCAGCCGGCGCCGGTCGAAACGGTCGGCGACGACGCCCCCCGCAAGGTTCAGGACAATCGCCGGCACGGCGTTGGCGAGACCTACGTAACCCAGGTAGATCGGCGAACCGGTGAGTTCGTGGATGAGCCACAGCTGCCCGAACTGCAGGACTTGAAACCCGCCAACCGCGGCCAGCGACCCCAGCCAGAAGTTCCGGTAGGCCGCGTAGCGCAATGCCGGCGGCGCCGACAAGCGCGGCAGCCGGCGCTGCCGTGGTTGCTCAGTAGCTGCGGATGTCCCGTCCGACGGGCTCATGCCGTCACGCTGGGGAGCGGCCGCCAAGCGTGCCCTCAATCATCCCCAGCTTGACCAGCACCTCAGGATTCACGAGGCTGTGCGGCCGCAGCCCCTGCAGCGCGCGGGCGGCGTCCCTGGCTGCCCCGCGTCTGATCCTCGCCCATCCGCCAGGCGACGACCCGGCGATATGCGGGCTCAGGATGACGTTTTCCATCTTCAGGAGGGGGTTGTCCGGCTCAGGTGGTTCCTTCTCGAACACGTCGAGGCCCGCCCCGGCTATCTGGCCGCTCCGGAGCGCCTCGATCAGGGCCTTCTCGTCCACGACCGGGCCGCGCGCCGTATTGATCAGGTAGGCAGTCGGCTTCATCTTCCGGAACGCCTGCGCGTCGAAGGCGTGGTGACTCTGCGGTCCGTAATTGCAGTGGATCGTGATGTAGTCCGACTCGCGGAGCAGCTGGTCGAAGGAGACGACATTCACGCCCTCTTCCAGGTCGACCCACGGTCCCGCCCACGGGTCATGCGCAATCACGCGCATCCGAAGCGCGTTGGCCTTGCGGGCAAAGGCCCTGCCGATGTGGCCGAATCCAAGAATCCCGACGGTCTCGTCCCAGAGCTGCCCGCCGATCTCGCGCGACCAGAGCTGGCGCCATTTCCCGGCCCGCACCCCGCGGTCCATCACGTGCAACCGGCGCCCGCAGCTGAGCATCAGGGCGAGGGCGTGGTTCGACACCTCCTCGCTCGTCGACCCCGCCACGTTGGCGACCATGATGCCTTTCTCGTTGGCGGCCGGGATGTCTATCCCCTCGTACCCGTGGCCCATGCGTACGATGAGTCGCCCGTGTCTCATCGATTCGATCACGCGGCGCGGCATCGGGAGCGCTGAATCCAGGACGACATCGGCGTCGGCCACCGCCTCGATCAGTTCGCCTTCGCTCGACACCGCGGCCGGCACTACCTCGCAGTCAACCGCGGCCAGCTCGTGGCGCTCGAGGGAAACGTCCATCACGGTTCGATCGACGACTACAACCCGGTACTTCGGCATTTCCCAGAAACCGTCCTTGCGATCCCCCTAGAACCAGTTGGCCTTGTCGACCACATTCCGAAGCGGTTTGTTTTCCAGGAATCGGCGGCAGTTGTCGACCAGCACCTCGGCCCGCCGGTCATCAAGGTATGGCCCGAATCCCGCGGTGTGTGGGGTAAGCAGGACACCAGGCATGGTCCACAGCGGGTGGTCGGCGGGCAGCGGCTCCTTCTCGTAGACATCGAGCCCGGCGCCTGCGATCACGCCGTTGCGTATCGCGTCGGCCAGGTCGTCGAGCTTCACGGTCATGCCTCGTCCGATGTTGATCAGGTACGCCGTCTTCTTCATCAGCCGGAACCGCGCCTCGTTCATCAATCCTTCGGTCTGCGGCGTATGCGGAATGGTCATGATCACGAAGTCCGCCCTGGGGAGGTGGCGGTCGAGCTGGTCCGGGCCGTAGAGCTCGGCGACCCCCTCCGGCCTGTCCTTGCGCCGGGCGTCGATTCCGATCACCTTCATCCCGAAGTGGGCGCAGTGGCGGGCGGCCTCGCCCCCGATGCCGCCGACCCCGATGATCAGCGCGGTCGCCTCAGGAAGGTGGATCACGCCGGAATCGTCGCGTGCGGGTTTCCAGTCCCGCCTCAACTGCTGCGGGATGTAGCGATGGAAATCGCGGGCGAACGCGAGCAGGAACGCCATGATGTGCGTACTGATGTGGTCGTTATAGATCTCCCGGAAGTTCGTGACGACCACCGGGTGCTCCACGAGCTCCTTGAAGTAGTACCCGGCGGCAGGGGCTGCAGCTGGCGCCTGGAGCCATTTCAGCTTTCCCGCCGCCTTGAGGAGGTCCGGTGTCAGCGTGCCGAACGCCGCATCGGCGTCGCGAAGCTCCCTGCGGGTATCGGCCTCCGTCTCCGGCAGGACGACGTTCACGCCCGACACCGTGTCCATGACACGGGCCGCCCACGCGCGGGTCTGCGGGCGCTGCGGAGGAACCATGACCAGTTTGAATCCCATCTGTGATCACTCCCGGATATGCTGTGTGCGGCGATCACTTTACCCGTTGCGGCCGGTGGTAGCATGCCGCCATGCCGGACGGACGCTGGTTCAAGGGCAATCTGCACACGCACACGACCAATAGCGACGGTGATTCCGACCCGCCGCACGTCGCGGCGTGGTATCGCCAGCACTCATACGACTTCCTCGTCTTGTCGGACCACAACCACGTCACGGTACTGGAGGACGCGACGGACCAGCCCGGAGAGTGGCCGGTGCTCGTCCCGGGGGAGGAGGTGACGGTCAACGCGATGGGGACGCCGGTCCACATCAACGCGATCGGCATCCGGACACGCGTGGAACCGGTCGTGGTCGACGACGTCGTCGCGGGGCTGCAGGCAAACGTCGATGCCATCAGGGCGGCCGGCGGGCTGGCGTCGATCAACCATCCCAACTTCCAGTGGGCGTTCGACGACCGGCAGATGGGCCGCGTCACAGGCGCCTGGGCCTTCGAGGTCTACAACGGCCACCCGCGTACGAACAACCTGCGGTCGGGCGGCCGTCCGGGCACCGAGGACATCTGGGACCGGCTGCTCAGCAACGGCACCCGAATATTCGGCGTGGCGACGGACGACGCGCACCACTTCAAAGGGGAGTTCGGCAACGACCGCTCCAACCCGGGCAGAGGCTGGGTGATGGTCGAAGCGAAAGAGTGCACGCCGGGCGCCCTGCTGTCCGCGATGGCCGAGGGTCGCTTCTATTCCTCCACCGGCATCGTCATCGGCGAACTTCGCAACACTTCTCGGGAAATCGTCATCGAGATCGATCCGAGGCTCGAAGAGAAGTACTCGGTCACCTTCGTGGGTGCGCACGGCAGGGAGCTCTGGCGCTCCGAGGGAGAATCGGCCCGCTACCGGCCGGGCAGGATGGACGAATACGTCAGGGCCGTCGTGCGGTCTTCACGAGGCGCCTCTGCCTGGACGCAGCCCGTGTTCGTTGACGACCGGGTGTTGCTATGATCGCCATCCGAGGGCCAGGTAAATGAATGTCGGCGGCTTTCAGATGGAACCGCCCGATCCGCCGCTTCGGTCTCCCCACATGGTGGTGATGCTGCGGCCATGGGTCAACGTGGGCAACGTCGGCTCCATCGTCCTGGGCCGCCTCAACCGCACGTTCGATGGCCAGGAGGTCGGCCGCCTGGCGCGGCCCGGCACGTTCTACGACTTCACGCGTTACCGCCCGGAAATGAAGCTCGTCGAAGGCGAGCGGGTGGTCACGACTCCGAACACGGTGATCATCGCGGCCAGACGCGAGACGCCTCCGGACCTGCTGCTGGTGCATCTGCTGGAGCCGCACGGCCACTCGGAGGACTTCAACGAATCGGTCCTGCAATTGATCAGCACGATGCACGTCGATGCGTACGTCCTGGTCGGTGGCATGTACGACTCCGTGCCGCACTCCCGGCCGCTGGTCGTGACGGGTTCGGCAAGGGGCTGGCAGGAGGCCCCGGACCTGGGTGACGTGCGGTTGCGCCGCAGCTCTTATGAGGGGCCGACAAGCGCAACCAACCAGATCTCTCAGCAGGCCCTGCAAATGGGGGTAAAGACGCTCAGCCTGATCGTGCACCTCCCCATGTATCTGCAGCTCGAGAACGACTTCTCCGGCGCCGCCCGTTTGCTCGAAGGCATCGCGCCGATGTACGGGCTGTCAATGCCCCCGCCCGAGCTGGAGATCGGCGCGAGCCAGTACGCTCAGGTATCGCCCGCGGTGCTGCGCAATCCCCAGCTCGCGGAGCTGGTCGCACGCATGGAGAAGGACTACGACGCGCAACCGCCTGACGCGCCTCAGGGCAACGTCAAGCTGGCGCCGGAGATAGAGAAGTTCCTCGAGGACATCCGCCGCGCCGGCGACGAGGGCGGGCAACAGGCGCGCGGCTAGGGGTTCTCGTCGAACTCTGCGGGCCGCCCCACGAAGAACCCCTGGGCGTATTCGATCCCACACGCCTGCAGAAATTCCATGGTCTCTTCGTCTTGGACGAATTCGGCGATGACCTCCACGCCCAGGGTGTGCGCGAGTCCGCTCAATGAACGGATGAGATCGCGGTCGTGCCGGCCCTCCCTGAGGTTCTCGACCAGTGAACCGTCGAGCTTCAGGTAGTGGAAGGGCAGGCTGCGAATCTGCTTGAAAGACGTGGCGCCGCTCCCGAAGTCGTCGATCGCCATGCGGTAGCCGGCATCGTTCAATGCGCGTGCAAAGGCCTCGGTCTGGGCGCCGCCGCGCCACGTCGCCGTCTCAGTGATCTCGAACGCGATGGTGGATGGTTCCACGCGGTGCCGCTTGCCTGCCTCGATGATGTAGTTCGACATGTCGGCGTCGAGTGAGCGCCCCGAAAGGTTGATGGAGAGCCGCAACGGCTGACCGGCGTCCGCGTACTTCCGCCACCTGGTGAAGGACAGCTCGGCGACGCGCTGGTCGATCAGGTGTACGACGTCCAGCGTCTCCGCCTGCGGGATGAACTCCATGGGCGAAAACAGCCGGCCTTCGAAGTCGGCCAGGCGGACCAGGACCTCGTACATGACGATCTGCCTGGTGGCCACGCTTACGATCGGCTGCCGGTAGAGCCGGACCCGGTCGCTGTCGACCGCGTCGAGGATCAGCCGGCGGGTACGCTGGAGCCCGGACACGAGCTCCCGGCCGCCCTCCGAGGGGTCGTAAGCGTGCGCACGGTTGCGACCCGCGTCCTTGGCCATGTACATGGCGAGGTCGGCGAATCCGACCAGGTCGTCGGCGGTGGTCTCCGCGATCGGAAAGCCGACCACGCCTGCGCTGCAGGTCGTGCCCACCTTTTCGCCGCCGGTAACGACCATAGTGTCGGCCACCGCCTTGACCAGCTGTCCGGCCTTCTTGAGCCCTTCCTGCGGCGGGGCATCGTGCAGGATCACCACGAATTCGTCGCCGCCGGTGCGGGCGACGACGTCGCTCGTGCGGACGTTCGCTCGCAGGGCTTTGCCGACGGCCACCAGGAGGTCGTCGCCAGCGATATGGCCGTGGGTATCGTTGACGTACTTGAAGCCATCCAGGTCCAGGTACACGAGCGTGCCCTGCGAGCGGTGCCGGGCCGCCAGTTTGACGGCCTGGTCCAGCATCAGCATGAACTGCCGCCGGTTGAGCAGGCCGGTCAGGGTGTCCGTCGTCGCCAGCGTGTGGAGTTCCTGCTCGGCCCGCTTGCGATCGGCGATGTTGCGCGCCGACAGATTCACGCCCAGGAGGGCGCCGTTGCGGTGATACACGGGAACGACGATGGACTCGACCGGGATCGTCGATCCGTCCCGGGTCTTCAGCCACAGCTCGCCGTGCCATGAGCCCCGGCTCAGGGCGGACGGAATGGACACGTCCTTGAGCCTGGCGGCCTCGTCCTGGCTGAAGAAATCCTCCCACGAAAGCTGGGTCACGTCGTAGTCGGTCGCGAGCCCGACCATGCCCCGGCCGGCGCCGTTCAGGTACTGGACCCTCGACTCGAGGTCAGCCGAGCAGATGAAGTCGGGGCTGTTCTCTACCGTGCTGGCAAGCGTGCTGATCTCGGCAAGAAGGCGGGCGTTGTCGACCGCCGGCGCGATCTGCGCGCTTGCGCGGGAGAGGAACTCTATCTCGTCCTGTGCAAATCCGTTCCCGTCCATCCTTCGCAGGGTGACGACGCCGACGACGTGCTCGTCGGATATCAGCGGGAGCGTTACGGAAGATCGCAGGCCCAGCTGGGCCAGCGGTGCGGCGATGGAAGGCTCCTCGGGCTCGACGTCGCGGTCGACTACCAGCCGGCCGAGGGCGACGGCCTCGGTGACCGTGCGGCTTCGAAAAGCCGGCAGCGGCAGCTCCGCGCCGCGTCCCACCGCCGCGCCGGACCCGAGCCCGCCGGTCGAGGCGTCGACCATGCGCAGGACCCCGCGGTCGAACGGGATCCTCGTTCGCACCATTTCCAGGAAGCGGCCCGCCAGGGCCGGGATGTCCAGGCCCGCTGTGGCGGCACGCGAGAGATCGGCGAGCAGGCGCGCTTCACCGGCAAGGGCTACGGTGCGCTCGTAAAGCTGCGCGTTCTTGACCGCGGGCACGACCTGCGCCGCCACCAACTGCAGGAGCCTTGCATCGCGTTCGCTGTACGCGCCATCCTTTAGCGCCTGGATGCTGAGATAGCCGACCGGCGCAGTGGCGTCGCCCAGAGGCACCTGCAGCCACGACCTGAGGCCGGCGCCGATCACGGCTGCGCCGAGCTGGCGCGCTTCGACGTGGTTGTCCAGGACATACTGCTGCTCGCTGGCGGACGTGAGGGTCGCAAACGGCGGGCGATCATGGACGGTGCCCGACTCCCAGCCTGCCAGGGCTATGCCAGTCACATAGGCATTCTCAATCTTGCCGTCGGGCCGGATCGTGGCGAAAGTCAGACGGTCGTACGGGA
>JACPRT010000046.1 GCA_016189845.1 Chloroflexota bacterium
ATTTTGCCCGGCTTCACCCCTTCGGCCTTCGCGCGATTGGCAGCGCTGCGAAGGTCTTCGAGCACTTCCGCGACGACGTCGCGATACTCGGCCCGCTGCCGTGTGTGGCTGACGACGATCGGCACGTCGAGTTCGGCGACTGTCCCCGCCATGTCTGGATCCCCCAGCATCGAAACGTCGTTGACCATCGCCGCCCCGGCCTGCACGGCATCGCGGGCGACCCGCGCCTTGCGGGTGTCGATGCTTACAGGCGCCTTCAGACCTGCGACGAGCCGTCCCAGAACCGGCATCACCCGGCGCAACTCCTCGTCGGCAGTCACTGGCGCGGCGCCAACGTAGACGCTCGCGGGCCGGGTCGATTCGCCACCGACATCGATGATGTCGGCGCCATCAGCTTCGAACCGCAGCGCCTGGGCCACCGCGGCTTCGACGTCGTAGCTCAGGCCGTCGCCTGAGAACGAGTCCGGCGTGAGGTTCACGACACCCATGACGTACGTGCGCGAGCCCCATTCGAACGTGCGGCCCCCTGCCACGAGGCGCGGGACGAGCGGGCCGGTCTCGGAATCGGTATGCAGCGGATCGGTGTGCAGAGTCGTGGCCATCCAGGTTCGATGGTAACAAAGCAAGGCGGCCGAAATCTGGGCCGTCCAGACGAATCTGAGAACCCGGGACTGATTGCTACGATATGGGCTGTAAGATACGCCGGAAAGGCCAGCAAGATAGCCACCAAGCCAACCGTTGGTAGAGCCGAGTCGTCCGCGTCGGGCGCCGACAAGCGGGCCGCCCTGGCCGCGCGACGGCGCGCAGCCCAGATGGGCGGCGGCCCAGAACGGCAGGACGCACAGCGTAAGCGGGGCAAGATGACCGCCCGCGAGCGCCTCTCGGCGCTGTTCGATGCGGGTTCGTTCACCGAGTCCGACACGTTCGTCACTCACCGCTCGACCGATTTCGGTCTCGACCAGCAGCGCTTGGAGGGCGACTCGGTCGTCACCGGGTCCGGGACTGTCGAAGGCCGGCGCGTGTTCGCTTACGCCCAGGACTTCACCGTGCTCGGTGGATCGCTGTCCGAGGCGGCTTCGCTCAAGATCTGCAAGCTCATGGACCACGCTCTGCGTACCGGCGCACCGGTGATCGGAATAAACGACTCTGGAGGCGCCCGCATACAGGAGGGCGTGCTCTCGCTCGCCGGATACGGCGAGATCTTCAAGCGCAACGTGCTGGCATCCGGCGTAGTCCCGCAGATAACGATCGTCGCCGGCCCGGCGGCGGGCGGAGCCGTGTACTCGCCCGCCATCACCGACTTCATATTCATGGTCGACAAGGTCGGCCAGATGTACATCACCGGCCCGGACGTGGTCAAAGCGGTCACCGGGGAACAGGTCACGCTGGAAGAACTCGGCGGGGCGGCGATGCACGCGTCGAGAAGCGGCGTCGCCCACTTCGTATCGGCCGACGAGAAGTCCTGCTACGAGACCGTACGGTCACTCCTGGGCTACCTGCCGTCGAACAACACGGAGTCGCCTCCGACCGTGCCGTCCTTCGACGATCCGGAGCGCCGGGAGGACTCGCTCGTAAAGATCGTTCCGGACGATCCGTCGCAGGCCTACGACATGTACGAAGTGATCCGGCTCATCGTCGACGGCGGCGCCATGCTGCCAGTGCAGGAGCTGTACGCGCAGAACATCATCTGCGGCTTCGCCCGGCTCGACGGCCGGACCGTCGGCATCGTGGCCCAGCAGCCTGCCCACCTGGCCGGGGTGCTCGACATCGACGCGTCCGACAAGGCCGCGCGCTTCGTCCGGTTCTGCGACGCCTTCAACGTGCCGATACTGACGCTGGTGGACGTACCGGGATTCATGCCGGGCACAGCGCAGGAGTTCGGCGGGATCATCCGCCACGGTGCGAAGCTCATCTATGCTTACGCCGAGGCGACGGTGCCCAAGATCACCGTGATCACCCGCAAGGCCTACGGCGGCGCCTACATCGTCATGGGAAGCAAGCACCTCCGGGGCGACGTCAATCTGGCGTGGCCAAGCGCCGAGATCGCCGTGATGGGGCCCGACGGAGCCGTCAACATCATCCACCGGACCGAGATTTCTGAGGCGGCCGATCAGTCGGGACGGCGCAAGGAACTCATCGCCGAATACCGCGAGAAGTTCGCCAACCCCTACATCGCCGCCCAGCGCGGGTTCATCGACGACGTCATCGACCCGTCCGATACCCGCCCGCAGGCCATACGCGCGCTGCGCATGCTCGAGACCAAGGTCGATTCGATGCCACCGAAGAAGCACGGAAATATTCCGCTGTAGAAGGGGTAGTACGTGACCGATCAGGCAGCAGTACTGGAACGGGCCAGGGAACATTTTGCGAAGATACTCATTCCGCAGCTCGAACGGGTCGAGCGAATCAAGCACGAGGGCGACTGGGTCGAATATTCGAAGGTCAAGCCCATCAACATCGGAACGATCGGCGGCGACGGCATCGGCCCGGCGATCACAGAGGTCGCAGAGCACGTCCTGAAGGAGCTGCTCGCGGGCGAAATCAAGTCGGGCAAGGTGGCGTTCCGGTCGATCCAGGGCCTGACCATCGAGAACCGGGCGAAGCACATGAAGTCGATCCCGGACGACGTCCTTGCGGAAATCAAGAAATGCCACGTGACGCTCAAGGGGCCGACCACCACGCCAGAAGCCGGCAGCCCGTGGCCGAACCTCGAATCGGCAAACGTTTCGATGCGCAAGGAGCTCGACCTGTTTGCCAACGTGCGGCCGGTGCGCGTTCCGGCGGAAGGCATCGACTGGACGTTCTTCCGTGAGAACACGGAGGACCTGTACGCGCTGGGTAGCCAGGGCATCGACGTCACCCCCGATATCGCGATCGACTTCCGGCTCATCACGACGCCGGGCTCGGAGCGGCTCATCGATGCCGCGTTCGCCCATGCCAAAAAAACTGGTAAAAAACGCGTCACGGTCGTTACGAAAGCGAATATCGTGAAGAAGACCGATGGCAAGTTCCTCGAGGTGGCGGGCAAGGTGGCCGAACGCTATCCCGGTATTGCCTGGGACGGCTGGTACATAGACATCATGACCGCAAAGCTGCTGGACCGCGCCCGCCGGTCCGACTTCCAGGTCTTCGCCCTGCCCAACCTCTACGGCGATATCCTGACCGACGAGGCCGCAGAAATTCAGGGCGGGGTCGGGACGGCCGGCAGCGCGAACATCGGCAAACGATATGCCATGTTCGAGGCCATCCATGGCTCGGCGCCGCGCATGGTGCAAGAG
>JACPRT010000038.1 GCA_016189845.1 Chloroflexota bacterium
AGGGGGCCTCTGGGTGAACTCGCCAAGGCCAGGGATCTTGATATACGTGTTTGGCAACCGCGCCAGCTCCAGCGCCTTTCGAAACTGCGCGTCGTCGGGCATGGTCGCCTGTTTGGCGCCCGCAAGGTGCTCGACCACGATCGTAGTGCCCGGACATGCCTTCACCAGAGCGTGGAACTCGTCGGCCGAGAACAGCTCGGCGCCGCCCAGGCAGCTGACGACCAAGTCGAGTTCCCCGGCCTTCTTCCACGTTGCGAGCGGGTCCTTGCCCGCAGCGCGCGATTGCGGGTACAGCCGGATGCCGGCGGCACCCCGTTTGGCCAGCTTCGCAAGCGTGCCCGGCTGGTCCGGGTCTTCGGGGTCGACCAGTACGGTCACCTTGAACCGGCCCGGAAACCTCTCCGCGCACTCGAACAGGTAGTCGTTGTCGTAGGTCCCGCCGTGCTGGATCAAGACCGCTTCCGACACGCCGTTCGAGTTCATCTCGAACAGCAACGTCTCCACCGGTTCGAACCAGTTGTGGCCGGCGTGGCAATGTGTATCGATGATCCGCACGGACGCCTCCGATCTCCCGCGTTTCGCGGTGTCTATCCTGCGATCGCCCCTATCTACGTTCGATGCTCCCGCCCGCGGTGACCCGCAGTACCTTTCCCCTGCCCGTGTATGCGACCGCGTGAAGGGTGGCCGATACCGTCTGGCCCGCGCGGAAGCGACGGGCAGTCTTGTTCTCGATCGCGGGCCCGAGCCCGGTGTTAGGGAAGCTGGTGCAGGGCTCCAGGCCGACGTTATAGCACCGTCGGTACCACGGGTAGCCGGTCCCGCCTCCCAGGTTGCGCCAGAACCACAGGTATTCGAAGACGCTTATCGGGAACGAGACGCCAAACCCGATTCCCAGCTGCTCGTTCGTGACGGCGTACCAGCCTTCCTTCATTTCCGTGAAGTAGGCCATGTCGAGCGAGCGGTCGTCCTTGCCCGGAAACCTGTTGAAGTCGATCGCGGCGCCACGCTTCGCGGCCGCCTTTGGTGACGGTCCGCTCCAGCCAGGCTTCAGCTTCGCGTCTGTCCCCATGTCGGTCGGATGGTTCAGGATCGTGCACGGCGGCACGTCGAGCCGCGCCTCCGAGGCCAGCAACGGGGCGCCGATCGCGATGTGCTCGAGCCACACGCAGTCGGCTGGCTCCTCCCCTTCGTTGGTCACCGATTCTTCGACCACCAGTCCGGCGCTGCCCGCTTCGATTGTCAGCGTCTTCTCGACCCGGAACGGCGTCCGCGCCCCCTTGACGCGGAACCTGGCCGCCACTCGCTTCGATGAATCCTCGACGATGTCGACATCCCACGGCGCCGTGCTGACCTCGCCGTGGAGACCGAGTTCCGCCCCTGCGACGGTCGAAGGGAAGCCGCCGTGCGGGACTACCGTCTGCCAGCCCCCTTCGTAGACGTCCAGCCAGATGCTGGAAGGCGCCCCGGTCGTGGGAAGGAATTTTCGCGGGTCGCGCACACCCCAGGGCGTCCGCCACATGAAATCGACATCGCTTGGCTTGTGAACGAAGCTGTAGACGTCAGCGCCCTTGTCGGCGAGAACGGTCACCCTGATCTGCTCGTTCTCGAGAATGACCGTCTTGAGTCCCCGGTACGTCCAGGCGTCGGAGATGCGGCAACCGGCGTTGCGTTCGTCCTGGTAGTGCATCAGGCGCCCGCCCCTACCAGGATGCGATAGACGTCCTTCTGCGGCTTCAGCATGCGCTTGAACCCGTCCTCTATGCCCCGCTCGAGCGGCACCTTGACTGTGATCAGGGGCTTCACCCGGATCCTCCCCTCTGCGATGAGCGCCACGGCGGTGCGAAAGTCCTGGGGATCGGCGGCCACGGAGCCGATCACCCGCTTTTCGCCATCGACGATGTCCAGGAAATTGAATTCCGGCTTCGCCGCGTAGATCCCGACGAGTACGACAGTCCCACGCCTCCTCACCCACTGGATGGCGTCGATAGGCGTGCGCGCCGCGCCCGCGGTCTCGATCACCACGTCGGGGCCGATATCATCGGTCAGCTTACGCAGAGCCTGCCCTGCGTCGGCCTTTCCGGCATCGATCACCGCGTCGGCGCCAAAGGACTTTGCGAGATCAAGGCTCTGCTGGCGCACGTCGACCGCGAAAGCGGTTGCGCCTGCGGCCCTGACGGCCTGCAATGTCAGCAGGCCGACGGTCCCGCAGCCGATGACGGCCACTCGATCGCCGAGCCCGGCGCGGGACCTGCGGGCGGCGTGCACGGCGACCGTAGCAGGCTCGACGAGCGGCGCTTCCTCGTCGCTGACGCTTGCCGGCAGCTTGATGCAGTGATCGGCCCGCCAAACGACGAACTCGGCAAGCCCGCCATCGGCGGAGAATCCCGTCACAGCCATGCTCGGGCAGGACGAAAACTCCCCCTTGCGACACCAGTAGCACGTGCCGCATGTGATCACGTCTTCGACCGCCACGCGGTCTCCCGGCTTCAGTCCCGTGACGCCCTGGCCGACCTGCACGACCCGGCCGGCTACTTCGTGTCCGAGCGCGAGGGGCAGCTTCTTGCCGGTAATGGGGTTGGGTGTGGCGGCGGCGAAGCGGGGGCCGAACTGCCATTCCTCGATGTCGGTGGCGCAGATGCTCGTATACGTGACCTTCAGCTTGACCTCGCCGGGCACGGGCACGGGCTCCGGCCAGTCGTCGACCAGCCTCAGGTCCTTGTTGCCGTACAGGACGATTGCCTTCATGTGACGAAACCTTCGTGGTGCGGCCTTCGCGACCGGGCTGTTTCAGCGGCCGCATTCTTTCATGCGGATCGGGGACGGGCAAGGCGGGTCTCCTGGACTGCGAAGCCGCGGCTATACTGCCCGGACGCCCTGACGAGAAGCGGCACGCCACGCTGGAGGAACATGCATGAAAGCCGGTCCGAAGATCACCAAGATCGAGATCACGGGATTTAGCTACACCGTCGACAACGTCGGCCGCGACTACAACACCTTCAACATGGTCTACGAGAAGGGCGGCAAGCAGACGGCCCGCGCCGGCGTGCTGCAGATCCACACGGACCAGGGCATAACAGGGGAGTACGTGGGCGTACGGGGCGGCCCGGCGTCGCAGGTTGGCATGGTGGCCGATTACCTGCTCGGCAAGAACGCACTCGAGCGGGAAAAGATCTACCAGGACATCAAGCGTGGCCTGCGCCACACCGACATGACGGGCGTCGGCCCTATCGATATTTGCCTGTGGGACATAGCAGGCAAGCTGTTCGAGCAGCCCCTCTACCGTCTGCTCGGCGGCTGGCGCAAGCCCCTGCCGGCCTATGCGAGCACGTTGCATGGCGATGAGAACGGCGGCCTCACCACGCCCGAACAGTTCGCCGATTTCGCCGTTCAATGCAGGGACATGGGCTACCAGGCCTTCAAGATCCACGGCTGGGGCCTCGGCGGCCAGCGCATCGAACGCGAGGAGCAGAACGTCCTGCTCGTACGCAAGCGGGTCGGCGACCGCACGGCGCTCATGATCGACCCCGCGTGCGAGTACGAGAATTTCGCCCAGGCCCTGAGAGTCGGTCTCGCGTGCGACGAGGCGAAGTTCTTCTGGTACGAGGACCCGTACAAGGATGGCGGCGTCTCGGAGTTTGCATACAAGCGGCTCCGCCACATGATCAAGACGCCTATCCTCCAGACCGAGCACATTCGCCTGCTGGAGCAGCACGTCAACTTCATCGTCGCGGAGGCGACCGACTACGTGCGCGCTGGCGCCCACGAGGATGGTGGCATCACCGGAACGATGAAGATCGCGGCGGCGTCCGAGGGCTTTGGCCTGGATGTTGAACTGCACGGGCCGGGGCCGGTGCATCGCCATATCATGACCTCGATCCGCAATACGAACTGGTACGAGCTCGGGCTGGTCCACCCCCTTGTCAAGACCACGCGTCCACCCGTCTACCTGGACTACAACGACGACCTGGACGGCATCGACAAGCAGGGAAACGTGTTTGCGCCAGAGGGACCGGGAATCGGCGTCCAACTCGACTGGGACTACATAAAGAAGAACCAGGTCGACCACGTCGAGTGGGGCGGTTGAGCACCACGAGGGAGGGTGGTAGGCCGAAGCGGGATTTCCCCTAAAATGGCATCGTGACTACCGCTCCGGCGATTGAACGCGCCACTCAGATCTCGCGGGATATCATCCATCCGTACGCCGTCATCCTGCACGACGACGCCGTGCATACGATGGAGTACGTGGTCGATGCGTTGGTGAAGAGCGTCCCGACGCTGAGCGAGCAGGAAGCCAGCGAGGTGATGATGAAGGCCCACAACGAGGGCCGTGCGGTCGTCGTCGTCTGCCCGCTCGAGCAAGCCGAGTTATACCGCGACCGCCTCCAGACTTTTGGCCTCGGCGTTTCCATCGAACCCGCGTAGGCGTCCGCGCCGTTTCCCTTGCCCGCCGAGTACCTTCGCGTTACCGCCTGATCGGGATCACTTTCCCGTCCGGCGTCACTTTCGATACCCCACGGAAGCCGCGGCCGACCGGATAGGCAACCGCCCTCATCGTCGCCGACAGCGTCGCCCCTGCCTTCATGCGGATCGCAGTCGACCTGCGACTTCCAGGCAAGGGCTGGCCATTGGCCAGGCTCGTGAACGGTTCGAGGCCGACGTTGTAGGTACGCCTGTACCAGGGGTAGCCGCTACCGCCGCCGAAGACCTGCCAGTACCACAGGTACCTGAACGTCTGAACGGGGTACACGAAGGCGAAACCGACGCCCCGTTCGGGGTTGGAGACTGCGTACCAACCTTCCGGCATTTCCGTCACGACCGCGTAGTCCTGCACACGCGCCGATTTCGGTGGGATCGCCCCGAGGTCCTCCGGAGCGCCGTCCCGACCGATCGCCATCGGCCATTCGCTTCGCTGCCCGGATTTGAGCCGTCTCGTTGCTCGCTCTCCCTCACCCGGGACGATGACAGTCCCGCCGGAGACGTCGAGCCGGCACGACGGACTGAGGAAGGGACCGCCGAGCGCAATGTGCTGCCCCCACACGCAGTCGGCCTCCTCTTCCGCTTCGTTGGTCACCCGTTCTTCGACCGTCAGAACTGGCGACCGCGCCTCGAGCGAGAGCAGCTTCTCGATCCGATACGGTGTGCGGTACGTCCGTACCCAGAACCTGGCCGAGACACGCTCGGGGGAATCGTCCACGATCTGCACGTCCCACGGCATGAGCGTGGCCTCGGAATGTTGTCCGATCTCGGTGCCCGCGTAAGTCATTGGCGAGCCGCCGGTGGGGGCGAGAGTCTGCCAACCGCCCTCGTAGACGTCGTGCCACAACCCCTCCGGCCAGCCGGATGTCGGCAGGAACCGCCGCGTGTCGCGAACGCCCCACGGAGTGCGCCACATGAAGTCGGTGTCCGTCGGCTTGTGGACGAGTTCGTATATAACTGCGCCCTTGTCTGCGAGCACGGTAACGCGGACAATTTCGTTCTCAAGGACCACGACCTTGAGACCACGAAAGGTCCAGGCATCGGAGATTCGGCAGCCGTACGTACGCTCGGACTGGTAGTGCATGTGACTCTCCTTCGCACCGCGGGGAAATGCGGGTTTTTGCCAATGACCTTGAGCAAGCCCGCCATTATGCTTGACGCCGAAACGCCGTCATGATGGGAAAGGTTGATCCCATGGGTTCTCAGGAGGCCCGGATGGAACGCATCCTGGTTGTCGACGACAGCGAAGACGTACGACTGGCGTTGGCGACCATCCTTCAAGACGCCGGTTACGACGTCGTCGAGGCGTCGGATGGAGAGGATG
Organism: Chloroflexota bacterium; assembly: GCA_016189845.1. GTDB lineage: Bacteria > Chloroflexota > Dehalococcoidia > Lucifugimonadales > Lucifugimonadaceae > VGZT01. The sequence goes on from JACPRT010000038.1 coordinate 5,801, forward strand.
TCGTTCCCCTGGCTCTGAAGCATCGGCCGGGCCTGATCCAGCTCGACGTCGCCATGCCCCGGGTCGACGGTTTCGAGGCGCTGCGGCGTATCAAGGCTGAGGCGCGGCTCCGGAATATTCCGGTGATCATGGTTACCGCCAAGGGCCGGGCCGAGGACCTCTCCATGGCGCGCACGCTTGGCGCCCGGGATTACATCAGCAAGCCCTGGGCCGACGGCGAGGTCGAGCTTCGTGTGGAGTGGGTCCTGCAGGCCGCCGCCCGCGCAGTCGGCATCTGACCTCTTCCTCATAGCCCGCCGCCGCACACTGTTATAG
>JACPRT010000036.1 GCA_016189845.1 Chloroflexota bacterium
CTCCAACACTGGCCGTGCCGGCGTTCCCGATCAACAGGCACCCCGACCGGATCGGCGGCAAGCCGGTACCGCACCGGCTCTGGGGCTTCACGCCGTTCACGTATCCGTTCAACATGGCGATGACGCCCGCGTCCACCGTTCCCGCAGGGTTTTCACGCACCGGGCTGCCCATCGGGCTGCACATCATCGCGAACCATGGCGACGAGGAGACCGTGCTGGGCGCCTCGGCCGCGTTCGAGCATGCGCGCCCGTGGGCGCAGCACCGGCCGAAGGGGTTTTAGGCGGCAAAAGGGCTAGGGCAGCGACTCCACGTACGCGATCACATCCGCCAGGTCCTGGCGGCTAAGGTGAGCGAAGCTCTCCATCCTCGTGGTGTTCTCGAAACCGGCGACGACGAAGTTCTGCGGGTTGATAATCGAGTCCTCGATGTACTTATCCGGGGTGATCGACAGCGACTGTCGAGGCACGAGCTTGATCTGTGCGACCCGGTCTGCGGACCGAGCCTTGACTCCGCCAAGGCCGGGGCCAACGATCACGTTGCTCCCGGTCGAATGGCAACCCGAGCACCCGATCGTGTTGAACAGTTCCTTTCCGCGGGCTGGATCACCGATCGTGAGGGCAGAGGGATCCAGGGTCGGAATGACGTCCTTTACGCCGAAGATTGGCTTGATCTTGGGTATGACGATGTCGCCGCCGGGCGTTGGCGTCGGCGGCAACTCGACCGTCGCTTGAGGCGCACCTTTGTCGGTCGCACCGGGCGCGTCAGGTGGCCTCGTCGCCTCCGGGCTGGACACGACGCCGCCCCCTCCGCCGCAGCCTGCGACAAGAATGACGGACAGCAATAAGCCTCCGATTGCCGCAGCCTGTACGCCAGAGGTCTGAGTCTTAAGAGTCACCGCTTCCCCCCGTGGCTCTTGCAGTAATTCTCGCTCGCCCGCGCCTAGCGATCGAGCTGTCGCAACCGCGGGTCCAGCTTGTCCCGCAGCCAGTCTCCAAGGAAATTGAACGACATCACAACGAGGAAGATCGCAAATCCCGGTATGAATGAGATCCACCAGAGGGTCGCCAGGAAGTTGCGCCCGTCGGACACCATGACTCCCCAGGCGGGCTGAGGAGGCGGAATCCCGGCGCCGAGGAAGCTAAGCACCGACTCCGCCAGGATCAGCTGACCAACTCGCAAGGTGGCGATCACGATGATGGTGTTGACCACGCCTGGCAGGATGTGTCGGATGAGGATGCGCGCCGTTGACGCGCCTGAAACCCGCGCTATCGATACGTAGTCCAGTTCTTTGAGCGTCAGAACCTCAGCTCGGACGTTGCGGACGTACGCGGTCCAGGCCAGCAGGGCGAGAAGCACCATCATCATGGTCGTGCTCTTCCCGAACACCACCACCAGGATCAGCGCCACCATGATGAACGGGACGGAGTACCAGATATCGACGATGCGCATGATGATCTCGTCGATGTGGCGGCCCATGTACCCGGCGAGCAAGCCGAGCGTCGTCCCGACCACGAGCCCGCTCACCGTTGCGATGGAGACTACCAGTAGCGATATGCGGGCGCCGTACAGCAGGCGGCTGTAGATGTCGCGTCCGATGTTGTCGGTACCCAGCGGGAAGTCTGAGGTTCCGCCCTCCATCCACATCGGCGGCGTTCCCCGCGCTAGCAGGTCCGGGTAGGTCGGTTCGTGTGGCGACAGTACAGGCGCGAGAACGCCGCCTATGACGAGCGACGCGAGGATCGCGACAGGCAGGACCGGCCACTGACGCAGAAACCGCCACACCCTTAGTAGTATCGGGGCCGATAAGGAGCCGCGACCGATTGCGGCTTCTGCTTGTGCCTGCGGGACGGCGGTTCCTGCCATCGACCTGCCTAGGTGAACCGGATCCGTGGGTCGATGACGGCGTAGAGGATATCGGTCATGAAGTTCAAGAAAAGGTAGAGGGCGGTAAACACGAGCACCGCCCCGGTGATGATGGGGAAGTCGTTCGTCGACACGGCCTGGACGGTCATGCGCCCCATCCCGGGCCACGAGAACACCGTTTCTACAACTACCGATCCGGTGATCAGGGTGGCCAGGACCAGGGTCGACACGGTCAGAGGCGGAATGAGAGCGTTCTTGAAGGCGTGCTTCCAGATCACGACGCGGCCATTGGCCCCCTTCGCCCTCGCAAGCTTTACGTACTCGGAGTCGAGGATGTTGAGCATCGCTGAGCGCGTTAACCGTAAATACGCTGCCGTCGGTCCCAGCCCGAGAACGACCGCCGGCAGGACATAGTTCCTTATCGCGAAGCCGTCGCCACGCGTGCCGGCCGGTACCCAGCCGAACTTGACGGCAAACACCAGGATGGCGACCAGGCCGATCCAGAAAGGTGGCGACGCCTGGCCGATCAAAGCAACCGAGCGTGCCACGTAATCGGCCAATGTGCCCCGACGAGTGGCCGAAAGCACGCCCAACGGAATCCCGATGACGATTGCGATGATCCAGGCGACGCCACCAAGGGATGCCGTCGGCCATAGCCGTTCCCTTATCATCCTGGCCACAGGCACGCGTCCCTCAACCGAAACCCCGAGGTCGCCTTTGACGACCTGCCCGAGCCAGATGAAGTATTGGGCGACGAGCGGCTTGTCCAGGTTGAGCTTGCGGCCGAGCTCTTCCCAGGTCTCTTTGGTGACCCCGTACCCACCTTCCGAGATGAACAGATTCCTGGGATCGCCCTGGGCCCGTGACAGCGCAAATACGAACAGGGTTGAACCGATCAGGGCGATGAAGGTGTACATGAGCCGGCGCAGGACAAAGCTTCGCACGTCAGGTCCTCTCCCGGCCCTCCAGGGCGGGACGGTCAGGTTCTTTTAATCTGACGTTACGGGCGGCGCCCACTGGCGTTGCCAACGTGGGGTTGCCGCCCGTAACGATCAGGAAAACCCTGGTCTTCTACCCGATGAGAGCGTCTACGCTCCTGACCTATTTCTGCTTCAACTTGATCCGGTGCAGGTTGTTAAAACCCGCCAGCGAGCCCTTGCCCTCCGGAAGCATCTCCCACGATTCGATGATCTGGGGGTTGTAGAGCGGGAAGGAAGGAACGCTCACGATTCCAATCTGGGCCGCTGTCCTTCGCACTTCGTCGTAGAACTGCGACGACAATTCCAGCAGCTTCTTCGAGTCGGACTCATTGGCCATCTTGATGAAGGTCTCACCGAATGGCCGATGTTCGGTGCCGCACATGAAGCCTCCGGCGCTGACGGAGCTGAGCAGGAAGCCCTTGGGCCAGGTCAGCGGGACGTTCACGCCGTCCGTGCCGCACAACCACATCTTGGTCGTCGTGCGGTTGATGATAGTGGGCCGGTACGTGCCGTACACCTGCTTGTCGATGTTGCAGGTCACCTTGAGGTCGGCGGTCCACTGCCCGCAGAGGGCCTCGACAAGTTGCACGCCGGTGTCGCTGGGACCGACCCACCACTCGATCTTGAAGCCGTTCTGCTGACCGGCTTCCGCCATCAGGCTCTTCGCCTGTGCCGCGTCAAACGACCATGTCCATTCCTTCTTGTGACCTGGAGCGCTGGGCGGCCACCCCGGGACGTGGACGACTTCGCCCTGGCCCTTGTAGATCGACTTGAGGATATCCTCGCGACGTACGTCCAGACCAAGGGCGGTGCGGACCTTCCGGGCCTTTTCCCACTGGGCTGCGTCGTCGATGTTCCCTATGTACGGAATGCTCGTGTCGACTTTCCGCTCGAGCGGCTGGCCACTGACGACCGAGGTCTTCTCCCACCAGTTGCCGCCGAAGGCCAGAATCGTCTCACCGGTGAACCCTTCAGGCGCCAGCTTGAAGCCCTTCTTGAGGAGGCCTTCCCAGTCTTCCAGCGCGGGGTTAGCGAACGCGACCAGGCCCGTTTCCATCATCGCTCGACGAGCAGCGTTCTCGGGCACCTCGAAGATGCGGACCGTCTTGATGATCGGCATGCCCGCCCCACCGTGGTACTGATCGAAGGCTTCCAGGACGACCCGGTCATTACGAGTCCACTGGATTACCTTCAATGGCCCGGTGCCGATGTTGACATCGCGCATGCCTTCGGCGCCGAGCTTGTCGAACAACTTCTTGGAATGGACACCCGGCGCCTCCCAGAACGTGGACAGGTTCCGGAGCGTGCCATGGCTCTGGTAGATCACGAACGGAACGCGCACCGTGTCGGCGTCGATGACCTTGAAAGCCTCATATGCGGCGGCGAGGTCGCCCGCCGTGTCGTGCACGCTTTCCTTGGTGACTCGGGAGTTGGCGTCGTTGTAGCTCCACGCTACGTCGTCGGCGGTCATGATCGACCCGTCGTGGAACTTGACGCCCTTCTTGATCGTGAAGTCCATAAACTTCAAGGCGGGGTCGATCTTCCATGATTCGGCGAGGAGCGGCTTCGCCACGAGGTCGCTCTTCGATGCGTCGGTCCAGACCGCCATGACGAGCGGCTCGATCACCCCTGCCTTGGAGTCGTAGGACTGTTGCACGTCGAATCGCGGCGTCCCGATCCCGAAGCGGATGTCAGTTGCCGCACCGTCGATCGAACCGGACGGGCCGGTCGGTTTGGCAGTGGCGGTGGCGGTGGGCTGCGCCGTCGCGACGACTACGACGGTCTGCTGGACGATCTTCGTCACTTCGACCGGCTTCTCGACGACCTTCGTCTGGACGACGGTCTGCTGGACGACCTTTTCTACTGGCTTCTCGACGATGGTCGTCTTCTCGACGACGACCGTCTTTTCCACCACGACGGTCTGGACGACCGTCTCGCCGCCGCATCCGATGGCGACGGCCAGGAGCAAGGTGCTCAGGATGCCTGTCAGGAAAAGGAAACCGGGCCGTGTGCCACGTGTTGCTCGCATTGCACCCTCCAGAAGACGAACCCACGAAATATGGCCGGAAGCCAGATCAAAAGGACCCTGGCAGCAACGGGCGAATGGGCGGCGTGAACCTAGCACACGGCCTTGAGGGTGTCAATCAGATTCGGAAGGCTCGGAGACGGGCACGATTTCATGAGTACATGTTCATGTGGACAAGCCCCGCTTGTCGCAGATGTTTTGCGGGGATTCCCCACGTAAGAACCGGCGCAGGTTGTCCGTGAAGATCTGCCGACGGCCCTGGTACATCTGCGGGCTAAGGGCCGACGCGTGCGGTGTGATGATCACGTTCGGCATCGACCAGAAGGGGCTCTCGCCGGGCAGGGGCTCGACCTCGGTCGCATCCAGCGCCACGCCGGCCAGGTGGCCCGAGGCGACTGCATCAGCGAGGGCCTCTTCGTCGACGATGCCTCCGCGGGAAGCCACGACGACGTAGGAACCTTTTGGCATCTGCCCAATGCGGGCGCGGTTGATCGTCCTGCGTGTCTCGGGCTTGATCGGGGCGGTGACCACCAGCCAGTTCGAGGCGCGCATGAGGTCGTCGAGTCGCTCAGGCGGCATGCAGTCGATCACGCAGTCGGGTATCTCCGCAGGTGCGGGATCGACCGCCCGGATGGTCATGCCGAACGGCGCCGCCCTCACCGCGACCGCGCGCCCGATCGCCCCGAGTCCGTATATGCCCAGACCAGCCCCGGCAAGCTCGACGACCTTGCCCTCGTATTCGCCGGTGGGCCACTGCTTTGTCTGCTGATCCCGGATGGCGTCGGGCAGCCGGTGGGCAAGCGCAAGCATGACTCCCAGTACCCAGTCCGCCATCGGAATGACGTGCGGTCCCGGCGCGTTGGTGACAATCACCTCAGATTCGACGATCTCCCTGATTGCGACGATACGATCGATTCCCATGCCCGGGCAGTGGATCCAGCGGAGCTTCTTCGCCGCCAGAAAGGCTTCTCTCGACGGCCAGCCGAAGAATACGTCGGCGTCGACCGATGCCGTCCGCTGAGCCGTCTCGTCGTAGGCAGCCACAAACTCGACCTCCGGGAATGCGTCCGTGAGCTGGCGTGAAAAGAAATCGCCAAGATGTGTCGAGCCAACCACGACCTTCATCGTCGC
>JACPRT010000037.1 GCA_016189845.1 Chloroflexota bacterium
CCATAGCCCAGCTTGACCAGGCCCGGGTGCGCCGTCTCGACGTCCCAGTAGGTCTTCTCGGGCGGACCGTACCGAGACGGTGGGATCAGCGTCATCGATGTCGTTGCGGCCTTGCCTGCGTCCACGTACAGGAACTCGCCATCGACCATCACGAGCTGGCTCAGATCAAACCCCGGAATATCCCCCCGGTCTGTGATCCGCAGATAAGCCGAGCGCATCCCGCCGCGACGCGCAATCGCGACGGTATCCGCGAGACATTGCAGAGCGAACCGATCGCGGCGACGCCCCGCCTCGTCGAAATGACCGGATTCAAACGTTGCGACGAGTCCTCCCCCCGCCTGGACGTAGGCGTCGATGGCCGATGCCTCCGCCTCGCTCAGCGCGGCCACATTCGGGAGCACGAGGCACCGGTATTTTGCCAGCTCACCGTTCCGTTGCTTGTCGGGCAAAACCGCGTCCGGCACCACCACGAACGGGATATGCTCCTCTACGAACGCCCGATACGCCCCCCGGTAGGCGTCACCAACGAGCTCCTGCCCGCGCTCCCGCCCGTATCGCTCTTCGCTCTTGGTCGAGCTGACGATTGCGACCACCGGGCACAGCCTGCTGCCGGCATACAGGTCCTCGTTCTCACGATGGAACCGCAGGATGCCCGCCCCCGCCTCAAAGTTCTTGCGGTCGGGCTGGTCCAGCGTTCCCACGACGTAGATCCACGGGTTCACCCCGTGAGCCAACACCTGTGCTCCGTAGACCTGGACCAGCCCCGGCTGTTCAGCGCTGAACCGGTACGGGATGTCCAGAAACAGGACGACGTTGGTCACGACTGGCTTCGCCGGGTCGGCGCCGCGGTCCTGCTTGGCGACATCGCCCGGCCAGAAGCGCGGCAGCGGTAGCGGACGGTCGACCGCGTTGTTGACCTCGTGCATGGTGACGTCGGAGGTCTGGCGAAGTAACAGGCAAGTCCCGGGCTTACTGCGGATACGGTCACGGATCCGCCCGGAAAGCTCGGCCAGCACCTTGCGCTTGAAATCCAAATGCGCGACGTATGCAGGATTCTGCCAGTCGGGCGCCTGCGGCAGGTCCTGGCCTGCCTCCGACTTGAAACGGCGCTGGCAGTTGACGCACTGGCAGATGCCCCAGAAGGTGCGCGAGTAGTCGTACTCGGGGAACGTGAACATGTTGAAGAAAAAGCCGTCGACGTCGTAACGGGCCAGGACCTCGTCGATGATCTCGAGGCTCTTCTCCTGGTAATAGGCCCCGTTCGGGCAGGCGCTGTAGAGACCGTTGTAGATCTGCGGCTGCCGCTTCGGGCTCACGTAGAACCAGTCAGGGTGCGCTTCGTAAACGTCCTGGTGGAGCTTTGAAAAGTCCACGCGCGACACGATTCGCACACCGGCCCTGTGGGCCGCTTCGACGGCGTCGCCAATCAAATCCCCGCCGGTCCTGTCTTTGAGCCACGGACTGGGATGCTGGTATGGCAGCTTCGACGGGAAGAACGACACGATTCCCGCGGTGTTGATGAGCCACGTATCCGCACCCATCCGCTTGATCTCCTCGACGTGACGCTCGACGTCGAGGCCCGCGTCGATTTCGCGGAGGTTGGTCTGGAAGACCCGGAATGGCGATTCCCACCAGTTGGCCATGTGTTGACACCCTCGCGGCCCGCGCCTACAGTCGGCGGCCTCTTGCGCGCCGGTCCGTCATCCGGCGGGTCCGCGCATGATGCCACACTCGAATGGTCGAACGCTTCCGAACGTCCCCGCAGGAGGGTCTCTCAGATGCCCAGATCCGCCAGGCCAGCTTCATCCCCCAAGTCGACGAGGTCGGCAACATCCAATGACATAACCATCACGAAAGTCGAGGTGACCGAGTTCGCCTACGAACTCGAGGACATCGGCAAGGACTACAACGGCTTCTTCCCGATATGGGCGCCGGGAGCGACCGCGAAGCGTCGGGGCGGGGCGCTGCGGATCTACACGAGCGCCGGGGTCATCGGAGAAACCATCGCCGGCGCCGCGGCGCAGGTCGCGCCGTTCGCGGAGTACCTGATCGGCAAGAACCCGCTCATGCGGGAGTTCCTGTTCAACGACATCAAGCGCGCCCTGCGACACACCAACAACGCCGCGTACGGCGCCACCGACATCGCGCTATGGGACATCGCCGGCAAGGTCGCCGGGCTTCCTGTGTACCGGCTGCTCGGGGGCTACCGTACAAAGCTGCCGTGCTACGCCAGCACGTTCCACGGCGAAGCGCTCAAGGGCGGCCTGAACTCCCCGGAATCGTATGCCGACTTCGGCGAGCAATGCCTCGACCTTGGCTATCCGGCCTACAAGCTGCACGTCTGGGGCGAGCCGCCGTTCAAGCGGGACGTGGCGACAATGCTCGCGGTCGGCAAGCGCGTGGGCGACAGGATGGACCTGATGCTCGACGGCTCATGCGCCTACCGCACGTTCCACGACGCCCTGTTGGTCGGCCGGGCGTGCGACGACAGCAACTTCATGTGGTACGAGGACCCGTATTCGGATGGCGGGATCTCCGCACACGGGCACCGGAAGCTCCGGGAGATGATCAAGACGCCGCTGCTCATGACTGAGATGGTCCGTGGACTGGAGCCTAAAGTCGACTTCATCGCAGCCGGTGGCACGGACTACGTGCGCGCCGACCTTGGACTCGACGGCGGCATTACCGGGGTCATGAAGATCGCCCACGTCGCCGAGGGATTCGGCCTGGACTGCGAGATACACGGTTGCAGCCCGGCAGCCCGCCATTGCATGGCCGCCATGCGGAACACCAACTACTACGAGATGGGCCTCCTGCACCCGAAGGTGGGCGCCATGCGGCCTCCCGTCTATCTGGACGGCTACCAGGACGAGCTCACGGCGGTCGACAAGAACGGGTGCGTGGACGTTCCCGAGAAGCCCGGAATCGGCGTGGGAATCGACTGGCGATGGATCAAGAAGAATTCGACCGGCACGGTCGTTTTTTGAGGAGGCGACGATGAAGGTCGTGGTTGGCTCGACACATCTTGGCGATTTCTTTTCACGCCAGCTCACGGACGCATTCCCGGAGGTCGAGTTTGTGGCTGCCTACGACGAGACGGCTCAGCGGACGGCATCGGTCGACGCCGAAGTATTCTTCGGCTGGCCGTCGCGGGAAGCGTTCATAGCCGCGAAGAAGCTCCGTTGGATCCACTGCCCGGGCATGGGCATCGACCGCATTGTCGCAATCAGGGAGATCGTCGAATCTGAGGTGATCGTCACCAACGCGCCCGGACCGCACGTCGTTCCGATGGCGGACTGGGTGCTTGGCGTCATGCTTGCGCTTGCCCACCGGTTGCCCGATGCCATCCGGGATCAGCAGACAAAGCGGTGGCCCACCGGCGAATACGAGGGCAAGGTCGTCGAGCTTGCCGGGGCGGCTCTGGGGATATACGGGCTAGGGGCGATCGGACGCGCGGTCGCGGTGAGGGCGGCGCCGTTCGGCATGACCATCCGGGCGGTCGATCCCGCACCTGCGGAGATACCCGTCTGAGTGATCGACTGCATGCCGCCTGAGCGACTCGACGACCTCATGCGCGCCTCGAACTGGCTGGTGGTCACCGCCCCGATCAAGCCCGAGACCAGGAAGACGA
>JACPRT010000032.1 GCA_016189845.1 Chloroflexota bacterium
ATCGATTATTCCGCCGGCGATCGGTTGCCGCCCTGCATTAGGCCCTGCCTTCGGCAATGACCGGCGCGCGATCTCGGACGAGATCGACCCCCATCCAGATGGACCAGAGGGGCAACAGCGCGCGTCCACCTGAGCCGACCATCAGAACGACCTTCACGTCGAGGATGATGCCCAGCGAGGCTACGAGCGACAGCACACCGATGACCGTGGCGGAGATGCCCAACACCCGACGGGCCGCGACCGCTACCCGTACCTCTTGACGGCCGCCGCGATGTCCGGACCAGCCTTGGCCGGGTCCGCCGGCGTCATGGCAGGTGTGAACTCAATGTTGGCGTTGAACGAGAGGAAGAACGGCTCGGCAATCCCCGGCAAATAGCTGGCATCCTGCGCATGAACAATTAGGTAGCCACACCCGCTGGCCCTCGTCCAAGGCGAAATACGCCGCCCGGCTCAAGCGCTTGCAGCATTTCCTCCATCTTCTTGCCAAAGGCAGGATCCTTGATGGCCGCGTTGCCCTTCTCTACCGGCATCCGCATCTTCATGAGGAACAACGTCCCTCATCCTAGCCCGGCCTGATCCCGTCGCCTTCCGCTCGAACACCCAGCCGGTCCCGTCCGGCAGCCGCCACGTCACAGAACCGCGTCAGGCGTCACACGGCCGGCTTGATGTTTTGGTTCACCCGGAACAAGTTCGCCGGGTCGTACTTCTTCTTCACCGCCGCCAGGCGCGGATAGTTGTCGCGATAGGTCGCCTTGATGCGGTCCTCACCTTCGTCCATCATGAAGTTCACGTACGCGCCACCGGCCGAGTGCGGATGCAATGCATCGAAGTACTCCCTCGACCACTTGATGATCCGTTCGTTATTGGCCCGGTCCGGGTCGACCCCGACGATGACTTCGGCCCAATTTGCCTCCCGGAAGCTCCATGCCGTGTCTTTCTTGCCGACCCGGTGCGCGGCTCCGTTGATCGGGTAGAGGTGCATCGTCGAATGCATGGTGGGGATCTGAGAGCCGTGCTTCACGTGCAGGGCGATTGCCTCGTCGCTGAGTGTGTTGACGAAGTCGGCTTTCCAGTACCACTGAAGTCCCGGTGGATAGAGGGCATCGAACATGCCCTGGAGTGCTGGCTGTGGCAACGGGCCAACCAGGTCCAACGCCGGTGTCCGGAAACCACGGATGGGCTTGAAGACTTCTTCGGCCTTCTCGAGTTGGCCCGTGTAGCACCAAACGACCCCACACATCTTCTTGTTGTGCAGATGCGCCGGGAATGGCGGCCCGGGCGGCACGGTCAAGAAGGCGAAGAAGCCGTTGATGTCATCGGGTGCCTTGGTGATGAACTCCCGATACCACTGCAGCACTTCTGTCGCCTGCTCAAGCGGCCACAGCATGGGACCGGCATAGACCGTCTGGATCGGGTGAGTCCTGAACAGGAACGACGTCACCACGCCGAAGTTGCCGCCACCCCCGCGTATGGCCCAGAACAGGTCATCATTTTGCTTCGGGCTAGCGGATACTAATCGCCCGTCGGCCAACACGACGTCCGCGGCCAACAGGTTATCGATGGTGAGGCCGCACTTGCGCGTCAGGTGGCCGAGCCCGCCGCCCAGAGTCAGTCCGCCGACGCCCGTAGTCGAGATGATGCCGCTGGGCGTGGCCTGGCCGAAGGCGTGAGTTGCGTGGTCGACATCGCCCCAGGTGCAGCCGCCACCGACGCGAACGGTGCGGGCTTCGGGGTCGACACGTGTGTACCTGATACCCGAAAGGTCGATGACGAGGCCGTCGTCACATACCCCGAGGCCCCCAGCGTTGTGGCCGCCGCCGCGAATCGCCACGAGCATCTTGTTTTCGCGTCCGAAGTTGACGGCGGCGATTACATCCGCCACGTCCGCACAATGCGCGATGAGGCGCGGGCGACGGTTAATCATCCCGTTGTAGACCTTGCGGTCGGTGTCGTAACCGCTATCGGTAGGCTGTCCCAGCCAGCCGCGCAGTTCGGCCTTGAATTGGTCTATCGACGTCTGGCTGACCATCATCGCCTCCTCAGGTATCTGCGTAAGTCACTCGTAGGGATGCGCTGGCTGGTCACCTCTTTGACCATGGTCGAGTCCCGCGACGGCAGTTTCAGCGGGCGCCGTCCTTTGGTTGCTGAAATCTGCGCGTACTCGGGAAGCCATTGGACGCCGGCCCGCACCCAGGGGGCCGGACTTCGGGACACCTCGCTGCTCCGATGCGGGTGAGCGTACCGCCGAGACAACGAGTCGTCAACCGATTCCCTTAGGACTCCTACGGCGAGGAAGGGCAGGTACCAGGGCGCGACCTCCGTCCCCGTGACACCAGTTGCCTGACGCGCTCAACTAATCGCGGATCGTCCAGCTCTGGCGAGTTGACCGCCTTCGACATCAGGTACGCATCCATTAGCTCCGCGGAGTAGCTTCGAATAAGTGGCATCACCTTGCCAGGGTACAGAAACCGTTAGCCGTGCCGACAGGCAGAGCCTGTGTGAGGAGATCGCTGGCGTCCAAGCCGGATCAACCGGCAGCGAGTCGATACGAGAGTCTGGCATCGCCAAGTTTGATGTCTCTCCGGGCGCCGCCAATCGAATCACCGTGGTATTCGGGAAGACCACAGGCGACTTCTTCTTAAACGGTGAGATCGTTGCACGTCTCGACCTGAGTCTTCCTGGTGTGTGAATCTATGAACTGGCGTCATGGACGGCTGGGCCGCCGATCGCCGTAAGTATTCTTGTGTCGGCTGTGACGAGCGTGGCTCCCTGTGCCATGGCGGTGGCCGCGACGATGCGGTCCGCTGGATCAGCCGGAAAGGCTTCGAGTTCGGTAGCGAGAATTCCTATATGGCCGGTGACAGGAATCTCTCTTACCCCGAGTCCGAGGACCTCGTTCCGCCATGCGTCTACCGCCCGATTGAGTTCAAGGCGCCCGCGGCGCGCAAGCATGGCAACTTCCCAGAACGTAATGGCGGAAACCAGCAGGCCGTCCTCCTGGAGTGCCGCGTCGGCCGTTGTTCGAGCGGCTTTGCCAAGGGACCGGTGGCCTTCCAGCAGCCACACGAGAACATGTGTGTCGAGGACGACGGGATTCAACGCAAGGCATCCCAGCGCGTCCGTATGGGAGCAATGATGTCCCCCTTGACAGAAATGGACCCTTTGAGTGCCCCGAAAAGCGTGCGAGGACGCCGCCTTCCGGGAACGAGCTGGGCGACCGGTTCACCGTTCTTGGTGATCAAAACCGATTCTCCGGTGGCAGCCACCTCGTCCATGATCCTCAGGCATTTAGCCTTGAATTCCGAAGCCTTGATTGTCTTCACTTGCTATCCTTTATGACTATGGTCACGACTATGGTAATACCAGATCATACTCGGCAGCTAGCGCCGTGATCTGTTCCCACGTTGCCGGCTCGATGTCGACCCCTTCCTTCAGCCGCTGTTGCCTCGTCTTTGCTTCCTTTTCGCCTGGGAACAGGATCTCCGAGTGGCCGGGCATGAGAGGGGTGTCCTTGACGTATTCGACCAGGCCACCGACCTTGACTTTCAGAGCGTCGACCGATCCCAGGGCTCCTACATCGATGGCGATAATGGTTGAGCCGCTCGTGAACTCACCCGGCGCAGGTTCGGGGAGCCCGTATTCGCCCACCAACCCGCCGAGCACGGCGATCACGAACGCGAGCGCATACCCCTTGTGTCCGCCGTGAAGCCCCCCGAGCGGGAGGACCGCGCCGCCCGAATAGAAGTCGTTCGGGTCCCGGCTGGGTTTGCCACTGGAATCCAGGACCCATTCATCGGGCAGCTTGTGGCCACGCGCCCGGTAGACGCGGAGCTTGCCCTCGGCGCCGATGGAACTGGCGAAGTCGAGCAGGATGGGGCAGTCGGGCTTGTACGGGAACGCAATCGCGATCGGATTGGTGCTCATCCGTGGGACCGAGCCACCGTATGGGGCCACGATCATGGCATCGCCGAGCAACCCTGTGAACATGATCGACGCGAAGCCTTCCCGCGCCGCCATCTCGCCGTAGCTGCCGATACGACCCACGTGACCCAGGCTGCCCATCGTGGCGAGCCCAACGCCGTGCGCCTGCGCTCTGACGATCGCCTGTCTCGTCCCAAACTCGGCCACGACCTGACCGAATGACCTGTGACCGTCGACTCGAACGACGGCGCGCGACTCGGAAGCGACAACCGGCACAGCCCGCGGGTCACGTCGCCCCGCCTTGATGTCGGCCACGTACTGCGGGATGCGGATGAACCCGTGGGAGTCGTGTCCTGTCATATTGGCGTCGGCCAGATGGTCGGCAACGACTTTTGCGTTGGCTTCGGACGTGCCCGCGGCCGTCAGGATCTTTCGCGCGATTTCTGAAATTCGGTCCCGGGTCAGCCTGGGCATCGGAATCCTCCAACCGGAACAACCGGCGTGTCTGGCGAATGGCGACCAGCGTACTAAAAACGCAAGCTTCCGCTATGATCGCCCGCCGGGCCTGTTGGACTGCGACTCACCCAGCAGATTAGCGGTGTGCTCTGTGACCACCGCCGGGTTCGCGAGACGTGAGAATGCCCACACGGCCAGCGCCAGGACGACGAGGTCGTCGACATATCCGAGTACCGGTATGAAGTCAGGGACGATGTCGATCGGGGACAGCAGGTAAAGGACCAGGGCCGGGATGATCAGCTTTGCACAGAGCGGCACTCGCTGGTCCTTCAGCAGGCGACGCAGTAGCCGCCAGCGACCCCGCCACGACAGCGACAGGACCGCCCGCGCGGTCTCGTTGCGCTGGAGTCGGCGAAGGGTACCGCGGCACACGACGAGATTCTAGGAGGTTCGGATGGAGCTGTCGCTGTCGACCAGGGTCGCAGAGGCGCCGAAGCAAAAGGAAGGCGCGTTGACAGCCAAACGTGCGGGTGCTAGCTTGCGTGCGCCTGATCAGGAGCGGCCTGCACGGGTGGTTGGCCGTGTGATCGGCGCGCGTGTAGGAGGCCAGAAATGAAAAAGCTGCTCGTCCTAGCCGCGGCCGCTCTGACCGCGCTCATGATCGGTTGCGGCGGCGGCGAAGAAACGGCGGCGACCGCGACCTCCGCGCCCGGCGGCCAGCCAACACAGGCCGCGCCCACGGCGGCGCCAACCACTGCGGCCACGGTCGCACCGACCGTGGCGGCCACACGGGTGCCTACTCCGACCCGAGCGCCCGCGCCGACGATCGCCCCGACGGCGACAGCCCTTGCGCGCAAACAACCAGCGGGAACGCTGACGGTGGCATTGCCATCAGTGGGTGCGCCGCTGTTCCTGAACTCGCAAGCGGCGTACCCGCGCAATCTGATGCGCATCGAGTGGGGAATCTGCGAACCCCTGGCCCAGGTGGACCGCAAAGATCCCACGTTGGTCGTGCCCATCGTGGCGAAGTCCTGGCAGGTTTCTCCAGATGGCAAGACGTTGATATTCACCCTGAATCGGGGGATCAAATTCCACCAGAACTGGGGTGAGCTAACCGCCGAGGACGTCGCGTGGAGCTACAACGAGGCCGGCGCGGATAACCCGGCCAGCATCACCGGCGGGGGAGCATTTCTCTACACGTCGTACGACCCCTGGGAGGCTCGGGGGGCTGACACCGTGCTCGCACCTTTCGACAAGCCTCAGACGGACCCATTCCAGTGGCAGTTCATCGAGGGTGGACCCAGCTCGGCTCACTGCATCCTGAGCAAGAAGCTGTTCGACACCGTCGGCAAGGACAAGATGATCGTCACACCGGTGGGCACCGGTCCCTGGGAGGTCTCCGAATGGACGGCGGGCGTGAAGGTGCAAGCGCGCGCCGTCAAGGACCACTGGCGCATCGTGCCCGGCTTCCAGAACCTCATCTTGCTGGAGGTGCCGGAGGAACAGACCCGCGTTGCGATGATCAAGTCGGGTCAAGTCGACATTTCCGAGACGGCCCTGAAGAATGTCAAGGATCTCAAGACCGCCGGAATGACATCGAACGACACGCTGAAGAACTTCTTCACCGCCGCGGTCTTCATAGGCGGGAATTACTGGTACGACCCCGCCAAGGACAAGTTCCAGGGCGCTGCGGTGCAGGCGCGGCCCGGGTTCAAGCCGGACGACGCCCATCCCTGGATAGGCAATCCGAAAGACGCTGCGCGACATGAGCGCGCGAAGAAGGTCCGCCAGGCGATGGCGCACGCCATCGATCGTGAAACGATCAACAACACGATCCTTGGTGGCCTCGGCACCGTCGCCTACATTCCCGGGATCCCGCTCACGGCGCCAGACTGGAACGACAAGTGGAAAGTCGCATACGACCCGGGCCTGGCGAAGAAGCTCCTGAGCGACGCCGGCTATCTGAACGGTTTCTCGTTCGACTTCTGGATCCCGTCCGACTTCGCGAGTGTCGACGTCGAAGTTGCACAGGCGGTCGCCGCGATGTGGCAGAACGTGGGCATCAAGGCCAACCAGCAGTTGCTGGCCTACACGGCGGGTCGACCAAAGCTGCTTACTAAGGAGCATGACGCCCCGTGGATGTGGTTCATGGTGGGCGACGGTATCAACTACGACAACGGCCACCTGCGGTCGGCCCAGTACCTGAGCCACACCGGGTGGAACGGCGCCGTCGAGATCCCGGAGCTGGCGGACTTCGTCAACCGGCGGGACCTGGCGGCGCCCGATCGGGCGAAGCAGGTCCTGGTCTTCAAGGAGCGGATGGACTGGCTCCGTGAATGGATGCCCTTCGCGTCGGTCACAGACATACCCAAGCTATGGGCCGTGAACCCCAAGAAGGTGAAGGGCTGGCAGATGTACGCCAAGGGCGAGCCGGGCATCCCGAACAGCTTCGAGACAGCCGAGCCGGCGCCGTAGGAATGATCGACGGCGGTCGTGATCCGACGGCCGCCAGTAGTCCGGAGGTCAAGCGCTTGATCGAATGGGACGGCCTCGTCGGGGGCCGTCCCATTCGTTTGTGAGCGTCCGAATGGCGCGTTTCTTCCTCAGGCGGGCCGGCAGCGCCGTGTTCGCCATCATTGCGGCAACGATCCTCGTGTTCGGCTTTTCCCGCCTCACCGGCGACCCGCGCCTGCGCTTCCTGTCCGAGCACACGACTCAGGAGAACTGGGACGCATGGGGCAAGGAGTTCGGCCTGGACAAGCCCCTCGTCGTCCAGTACTTCGTTTGGCTCGGTCACGCGGCGCGCGGGGACCTCGGTGTGTCTCTGAACGAATCGCGACCTGCACTCGCGATGATCAGGGAGCGGCTTCGCCCAACCCTTGAGCTGGCGATAACCGGGTGGGCGCTATCGATCGCGATCGGCATCCCGCTCGGCATACTGTCGGCCGTCAGACGCGGCTCTGTCTTTGACTACGTGGCCAGATCTTTCGCCATGGCAGGGCAGGCGTTGCCGCCGTTCTGGCTTGGCCTCGTGCTGATACTGCTGTTTGCGGTCCGCTTTCACTGGCTGCCAGCCGGTACAAGGGGCGGCCTGACGAACCTGATCATGCCCGCGGCCACGCTTGCACTCATCAACGCGTCCAGCAATCTGCGGATTACCCGGTCGTCGACGCTCGAGGTCCTCGACTCCGAGTACGTGAAGTTCGCCCGGGCCAAGGGGGTCAGGAACATGGTGGTGATCTGGAAGCACGCTTTCCGGAACGCCGCGATCGCCCCGCTCACCAACGCAGGCCTTCTCCTGGCGGCGTTCCTCACCGGCACGGTGGTCACAGAGACAGTGTTTGCGTGGCCGGGACTCGGCCGGCTTGCGGTCGAAGCGGTTCGCACCAACGATTTTCCGGTAATAACAGGCGTGACGCTGGTCTTCACACTCCTGTACGTCGGTGCAAACCTGGTGGTCGATCTGGCCTACGCTTTCATCGATCCGCGGGTACGGTTCCGGTAGGCGAATTTGACTGGCCGTGCGTTGAAGTTCTTCCAGACCTGGCCGGTCTTTCCCCTTGCCATCCTCATCGCTTTGATCGTCTGCGGGATATTCGCCCCGCTCATCTCGCCCCACGACCCGATTGAATCGAACCTGCGTTCCCGGAACGCTCCGCCTGTCTGGCTGGAAAGAGGTACGTCAAAACATCTGCTCGGGGCCGATCCCCTGGGACGCGACATTCTGAGCCGCGTGATCCACGGGGCACGAGTGTCGCTGCTGGTCGCCGCAGTCTCCATCGGCAGCGGGCTGACCGTTGGGGTGACGCTCGGGCTCCTGTCCGGCTACTACGGAGGGGCGGTCGACGAGCTGATCATGCGGCTCGCCGATGTCTCGAGGGCCGTCCCGTACATCCTGATCGCACTGGTGGTCGCGATCGTCCTCGGCCAGAGCCTTGCGGTCATCCTCGGCGTGCTTGCGTTTGCCACCTGGTCCGTATTCGCGCGCCAGGTGCGGGCGGAAGTGCTGGTGCTCAAGGAGATGGACTACGTGTCGCTGGCGCGGATCGCGGGCGCAGGCGCGGCGAGGATCATGATCCGGCACATCCTGCCTGGTGTGCTCAACACCGTGACCGTGGTCGCGACGCTTCAGGTGGGATCGCTGATGCTAACCGAGGCGATCCTCAGCTTCCTCGGCGCAGGCATACCGCCGCCGACCCCCGCCTGGGGCGTGATGGTGGCAGAGGGCAGGGACTACCTGACGAACGCCTGGTGGGTATCGTTCTTCCCGGGCGCGGCGATCTTCCTGACCGTGCTGTCGCTCAACTTCCTCGGCGACTGGCTACGCGACCGGCTCGATCCGAGGCTACGCCAGCTTTAACCCGCAGACTCACGGGCTTTCCGGCCGCAGCCGATTCGTACCCGGCCATGATCACCTCCACGTGATGCACGGCCGTACGGGCGTTCATTTCCGGCTCGACGTCGCGGTCCAGACAGTCAATGAATCCCCGCATATCGACGGACTGGGGGCTCTCGCTCATCGACACCCACTGACGCTTCGGCGCGGTCCCAAGGTCCCGGCCGGTCGACGACCACATCGCCATCGGGTCCCACGGGTGGGTCGGAGGCAAGGTGAACGGCGGCTCGTCGCTGTAGATTTCGAGGCGGGGAGTGGCCTCGCTGAAGACCGCCGACCCCCTGGCGCCGGTCACGATCACCCGGACGACGCCGCTGCGCGGGTGGCTCGTCCAGCCGATCCTGCCGCCCGTCGCCGTCGCAACGCGGCCGTCGTCGAGGGTCAGGGTAAGCGCCCCGAAGTCTTCGATGTCGTGCGCAGCATGCTCGGAGAAAAAGTAGTTGCCTGTGGTCGCGTACACGGCGCTGGCCCTGCGACCAGAGAGCCAGAGGACCATCGACACGGAGTAGACGCCCATGTCGAGCATCTCGCGTTTGGCCTCGACGAATGTGAACCTCTCGGGGCGAGGCTGCTCCGCACGAGGCTTGTTGCGTTGGGGCGCCGTTCCGGGCCTTCCCTTCGCCATGAGCATGTCGGCGTGCCAGCCAACGATATCCCCCAGCTGGCCGCTCGCGATCGCCGACTTCGCCGCCTGCGCCCATGGCGTGCTGATCTGGCTGAACATCTGGCTGTGCACGCCCGCGCGTTCGACCGCATCTGCGATCGCCCGGGCATCCCTGGCAGATCCGGCCAGCGGCTTGTCGAAGTAGATGTGCTTGCCCGCCTGGGCGCACATGACGCCCACGCGACCGCGTCGCTCGACATCCGCGCACATGCTGACGACCTGCACGTCCCGACGGGCCAGGGCGGCTTCGAGGTCGGCGATGTATGGCACGCCCATCTCGTGGGCGAGCAGCCTGTTCAGTCCGGCACGGTACTCGGGGATACCGGCTTCGTCGGACACCGCCACGACCTTGCATCGCGGGTCTCCTGCGAAGGACCGGCCGTAACCTTCCTGGTGGGTGCGGTTGCCGCCGACCAACAGGACGCCGTAGTGAGGCATTACGTGCCGTTCGCCACTTCGGGCGTGCGGCCGAAGTAGATCGAGCCGCGCGAACCCAGGACGATGAGGTCGTTGGCAGGCTCGCCGCGGCCGCTGGCCGCGGTCAGCATTGCCGCCGCGCCGGCTGCCCACTTCGCGTGTAGTACGACCTGCGCCTCGTCCTTGCCGAACCTCTGTACGGCGACCGGCTTCCCCCCAAGCCAGGCGCCCGCCGCGTCCAGCATCGATTCGGCCGTCGGGGCTGCGCCGCCCTTGGCGGGCTTCGTCCTCACGTACCATCGGACCACCGATGGGACGCCGACCCGGCCGTCCGCGATCGCCTGCCCGACAGCTTCGGTCAGCTTTTCGAATGCAGATTCCAAACGTAGCCCTCAGGCAGGTTCGATTACACCAGGCCATGCCAGGCCGCCCCGTACTCTACAACTGCGTCGTGCCGTTTGCTACCGTTCGCACGATGGAACAGCCAAGCTTTTGCTCCAACTGCGGGGGCCGTCTGGCCACCGCGTCGCCTGGCATGCGTCCCGGGTGCGTCGCGTGCGGGCGGATCGCCTATCTGGACCCGAAGCTGGCCGCGGCCGCCATCGTGGCCCTGGAAGGCAAGCTGGTTCTGGTACGGCGTGCGATCGAACCGTCCATCGGCAAATGGAGCTTTCCGTCCGGATATGTCGACCGCGGCGAAGCCGTTGAAGGGGCGGTCGAACGCGAAGTCCGGGAAGAAACCGGTCTGCATGTGAAGGCCAACTGGCTGGTTGGCCTGTATTCCCAGGCTGGAAACGCGGTGGTGCTTGCCGTTTACGACGTCACGGTGGTCGGAGGCGACCTGTGCGCCGGTCCCGAAGCGCTGGAGGTGAAGACCTTCGATCCGCGTTCCCTGCCAGAACTGGCCTTCGCACATGATGGTGCGATCGTTGCCGACTGGGAGCGTTCCCACGCGCTTCGACGCTGAAAAAATGCTAGCGCCGCGCCTTGACTCCGGTGAGCTGCTCGTACACCTTGACGAGCGCCTGGTGACCCAGCTCGTCGCCACCCATGGACTGAAGGGCGCGATAGAGTTGGAGAACGGTGCTGGCAACGGGAAGAGGCACTCCCATCTCGTGGGCGGTCTCCTGGATCAGCCTGAGGTCCTTGCGGTGATGCTTGACCATGTAACCGGCCGAAAAATCGCCGTCGAGCACTCGCGGCGCCTGAGTTGTGAGATGCCAGGAGGTTCCGGCGCCACCCTTTACCGCCTCGAACCACGTCCCGAGGTCCAGCCCGGCCTTCCTGGCGAACACCAGTGCTTCGGCGACGCCACTCATGCAGCCCGCGACCAGAATCTGGTTCGCGAGCTTCGCCGTGTGACCGGCCCCGCTCGGTCCCACCAGCGTGATGGCCTTGCCCAGCTTCTGAAACACCGGGAGGCACCGCTCGAAGGTCGCTTTGTCGCCACCCACCAGGATGGACAGCGTCGCGTTCTGCGCGCCGATGGCGCCGCCGGTGACCGGCGCATCGAGCAGCTGGACGCCTCGCTGCGCCAGCCGCTTCGCGAGCGACCGGCTCGTGGCCGGCGAAATCGTGCTCATGTCGATCACGACCGACCCCGGTCTGACGCCTTCGATCACACCGCCCGGTCCCGCGATTACCTCCTCCACGTCGCTCGAGTCGCCGACCATCGTGATGATGATGTTCGAGTTGCGCGCGACGTCCGCAGGTGATACACCGGGTTTTGCGCCTTCTTCCGCGAGCGGACGGAGGCGTGCGGGCGTCCGGTTCCAGGCAGTCACGGGGAAGCCCGCCTTCAGCAGATGCCGGCACATCGGCGTGCCCATGATCCCGAGGCCAATGAATCCGATCGATTCGCCCAACCCAGCCTCCTCGAATCACGAGCCACGCGCCGCCAGCCGCCCGCGACAATCTACGGGCAGCCGGGGTACCCGTCAAACCTGTCCGAACCCCTCACGCAAACCCGATCAGTAATTCCCTCGTAATCCCGAAAAGCGTTACGTTGGAGGGTAACAACGTCAAAGCAACGCGTGCGCCCAGTGCACGACAATGCAGGTGTGATACACATGATTCGTCGACTGATACCTCTCTTCATCGGGCTGGCTGCGCTGGCGCTGGTTGCCTGCGAGACCCCGGTCGCCAGTCCGGTCAACACGCCGACCCCGGCACCCACGGCAACGCCGCCCCCGACTCCGACGCCGACCCCCACGCCCGTCCCGGTTAGCGCGCCAGCTGCGGCAGTTCTGGCGGAATCGATGCGCGTTGCCATCGCGCAGGCCGGATCGTTCCACGTCGACATGGAACTGAATATCGCCGTGAGCACCCAGGGCCTCAGCCTGGACATCCCGTTCAAGTTCAACGGCGATTTTCAGGCGCCCGACAAGACGCGCGGTTCAGTGAACGCCTCGGTGCTGGGTTTCGCGCTGAACACCGAATTCGTGAAGATCGGCGACAGGTCGTGGATCAAAGATCCCCAGACAGGACAGTGGCAGGCGGGCGAGGGCGCGGAGGGCATCGTGCCGTTCAGCCCGGACGACTTCCTCGGCGACGAGTTCCTGGCTAGTGCTGACTCGCCTGTGACCGGACTGACGCTCGCGGGCACCGAGACACTGGATGGGACCCAGGTGTGGCATTACACAGCCACGATCTCCGCCGACAAGTTGGACGTCAAGGGCGGCGACTTCAAGCTCGACGTGTACGTCGGGGTCGCCGACCAGCTGCCGCGCAAGATTACGATGAAGGGCGAGGTCGACCTGGGCAGCACCATGGAAGGCCAGGAGGCCTCCCAGGTCCCGCTGCCGACCGGGCCTGCGA
>JACPRT010000045.1 GCA_016189845.1 Chloroflexota bacterium
CATGCTGTCGCGCCGGATCAGGTCCGAACCAAGGTTCGACGTCATGATGATGATCGTGTTCCGGAAATCAACCTTGCGGCCCTTCGCATCCGTCAGGTGCCCGTCGTCAATGAGCTGCAACAGGATGTTGAACACATCCGGGTGCGCCTTCTCGATCTCGTCCAGCAGTATCGCCGAGTACGACCGCCGCCGCACAGCTTCGGTCAGCTGTCCCCCCTCGTCGAACCCGACGTACCCCGGCGGCGCACCTACCAGTCGCGCCACCGTGTGCCGCTCCATGAACTCCGACATGTCCAGCCGGATCATCGCGTCGTCCGAGCCGAACAGGAATTCAGCAAGCTTCTTCACCGAGTAGGTCTTGCCGACTCCGGTGGGCCCGAGGAACATGAACACGCCCATCGGCCGGCGCGGGTCTTTTAGCCCGGCGCGCGCCCGCCGCACCGCTTTCGCGATCGCCTTCACCGCCTCGTCCTGGCCCACCACCTGCTCGTGGAGCACCTCCTCCATCTTCAGCAGGCGTTCCGACTCCTCCACCCCGAGACGGGTCACCGGAATCCGCGTCCACATGCTCACTACCTGGGCAATGTCCTCGGCGGTGACTTCTTCAGCCTGGCCGGCCTTTGTGGACTCCCATTCCGACTGTAGCTTCTCGAGCACCGCCGACTGTTTCATCTCGCGGTCCCGCAACTCTGCGGCGGTCTCGTACTGCTGGTTGGCTATTGCCTCATTCTTTTTCGAGCGCACATCCTCGAGCTGGCGAGTCGCTTCCTTGATCGGCCGGGGCACGGAACTGACCCGGATGCGCACACGGGAAGCGGCCTCGTCGATAAGGTCGATGGCCTTGTCAGGCAGGAAACGGTCGGCGATGTACTTTTCGGCCAGCTGAGCGGCCGCCGCGATCGCCTCGTCGGTGATCTTGACCTGGTGGTGCTCCTCGTACCGGGTCTTCACGCCCCGGAGGATCTCGACGGTGTGTTCGACGTCCGGCGGGTCGACGACGACCGGCTGGAACCGTCGCTCGAGCGCGGGATCGCGCTCAACGTACTTTCGGTAGTCGTCCAGCGTGGTGGCGCCGATCACCTGGAGCTCGCCACGGGCGAGCGAAGGCTTGAGGATATTGGCGGCGTCGACCGCGCCCTCAGCGGCCCCCGCGCCGACCATGGTGTGGACCTCGTCGATGAAAAGGACGCAGTTGCCAGCGCCCTTCAGCTCGTTGATGACCTTCTTGAGGCGCTCTTCGAACTCGCCGCGGTACTTCGTGCCTGCGACCAGAGAGGCCATGTCGAGGGTGACCACGCGCTTCCCGAGCAGGGTGGCCGGCACCTCGCCCTCGACGATGAGGTGGGCAAGCTTCTCGACGATCGCGGTCTTGCCCACGCCCGGTTCGCCGATCAGCACCGGGTTGTTCTTGGTCCGCCGGCTCAGGATCTGGATGATGCGGTCGAGCTCACGCTCCCTGCCCACGACCGGGTCCAGCTTGCCGGACCGGGCGAGCTGCGTCAGGTCGAGTCCCAGCTCGTCCAGTGTGGGAGTGCGGGTCGCCGCACGGGCGGTCCCGGTTGGCTGCTGCTGTGATGCGCTCTGGCTCAGGACGCGTCCGGTCTCGGCCCGGATCTTGTCGAGCGTGACGCCCAGGCTCTCGAGAACACCGGCCGCAACACCTTCGCCCTCGCGCATGATGCCGATCAGGAGGTGCTCGGTTCCAATGTAATGGTGGTTGAGCCGGCGCGCTTCGTCGACGGCGAGCTCGATCACCTTCTTGGCGCGTGGCGTCAGTCCAATCTCGCCCGGAGATGGCCGCTCACCACGGCCGATGATGAACTCCACGGCCGAACGGACCTTGCTGAGCTCGACGCCCAGATTGGAAAGGACCTTGGCCGCCACGCCTTCGGTCTCGCGAACGAGCCCGAGCAGGATGTGCTCCGTGCCGATGTAGTTGTGATTGAAGCGCTGCGCCTCTTCCTGCGCGAGCGACAACACCCGGCGGGCTCTCTCGGAGAACTTCTCGAACCTGCTAGCCATCGGTGGCATTGGCCTCCGTATTACTTATAACGAGCGTTCCGGCGGCCTGTCATCCCGACGAACCGGGATCCGATCATTCGGTCTTCTGGAAGATATCCTCGAAGCCTTCGGCATCGAATGAGTCGGTGGCAGCCACAGTTTCGGGACGGTACTTTTCATCATCGACTTGCTTCAGGCTGAGTCCCAATCGCCTTCTTTCCGGTTCGATCCGGAGGATCCGAAGCTTGACTTCATCCCCTTCCTTCACGAGGTCACGCGGGTGCCGGACCGGCTCGTCGCTGAGCTCTGAGATATGAATAAGACCTTCAATCCCGCCATCGATGCGTGCGAAGGCGCCGAAATTCGCGAGCTTGGTGATCGACCCCGAGACGACCTGCCCCACCTGATACTTCTGAGTCACAGTGTCCCACGGTTCTGGCTGGAGCCGCCGCAAACTTAACGCGATCTTTAGCGATTCGCGGTCGACCTTGAGTACGTAAACCTCGACTTCCTGGCCGACCTTGACGATCTCCTCCGGGCTCTTTACCGGCTCCCAGGAGAGTTCTGAGATGTGGATGAGACCATCGGCCCCTCCAAGGTCTACGAAGGCGCCGAAAGACGAGATGCCTGTTACGCGGCCCTTGACGGTGCTGCCCTCTCGCAGCTCCTGGACGAGCCGCAGCTTCTGAGCCGCCTTCCAGGCCTGGAGCGCCGCCCGTTCAGAGAAGATCGCGCGGTTTCGCAGGCGGTTGAGCTCGATCACCTTGAACTCGATCGGCATGCCGATGAACCCTTCCTTGGGCTCCTCTCCGCCGGGGATGTACAACTCCCGTGCCGGACCGACCAGCTGAGACAGCGGGACAAATCCCTGCACGCCTTCTGCCTCTACCAC
>JACPRT010000039.1 GCA_016189845.1 Chloroflexota bacterium
ACCTGGAGGAACGCCGCAAGGTGCGGGAGCAGGTCGCAAACCTGGGCTACTGGCCGCCCGCGTCCGGACCGCTGCTCGCCGGGCAATCTACAGAGATCTTCTCCCCTGCGCCGTTCAATGACGAAGCGATCAAGGGCGAACAGGGGCCGGTTTACGAGCTGCGAACCTACACCTACGCGACCGGCGATATCCCGAAGGTGATCGACGCGTGGTCGAAGGCGATCGGCGAGCGTCGCAAGCACTCGCCGTTCATCGGCGCCTGGTACACGGAGTTCGGGACCCTGAACAAGTGGGCGCACATGTGGGGCTACAAGACGCTCGAGGACCGGAAGCGGATCAGGGCTGACATGACAGCCCGTAAGATCTGGCCCGCGCCGGGCGGCCCGACCCCATTGCGTCAGGAGAACAAGCTCCTGGTCCCATTCCCGTTCAGCCCTCTCCGGTAGCTCTCAGGGGCACGTCCGCCGGGCCGCTCAATCTGGCCTCCGTCGACGCCATCAGGTCGGAGTAGTATTCGCCGCAGCAGCGGCTGGATTACCGTCAGGCGTGTATCTCGGGAGGAGTTTCATGGTTGCTGGAGCCCTTGCGGCCACCATCATCTCAGCTATTACGCCGTTAGTCGTGAAGGGCGCCACCGCCGTGGCGAAGACCGCCGGGGATATCGCTGCCGAGAAGGCGACGGCAATGCTGAACACACTGAAGGACAAGTTCCGGGTCGACGGCGAGGCCGCCGGCGCTTTGAAACGATTCGAAGCAAACCCGGAGCGATACAAGCCCATTGTGGAGGACATCCTGGCCGAAAAGATCACCTCGGATCCCCAGCTGTCCGCCGAGCTGAGCAGGCTGCTGAATGAGATGGGCGCGAGCCTGAAGGTGATCCAGGAGATGGGTGACGTATCGGGCGAGGTCACTGGCGTCGAGGCCTCGGAAATCCGGCGCGGCGCCAACGTAACCGTCGATCAGAAGGCCGGTAACGTCAGCGGCAAGATCACCGGGGCCCGGGTCGACCGGATCGGCTAGCGCAGCGATGATCTGCCATCAATGCAAGTCGACAGACATCCCTGATCGATCGGCGTTCTGCCCACAATGCGGAGCGAACCTGCGAAAAGCGACACCGCGGGCCCAGGCCGCGCCGCCGCCACAGGCCGTGCCGCCTCCCCCACCGGTTTCTACCAGCTTGAATGTGACCCAGAATCTGGAGGGGGCGCAGGTATCCAGTGCTGTCGGATATGAGATCAAGGAGGTTCGGGGCGACGTCAGGGTGGAGGGCGAGCAGGTCGTGCTCAAGCTGTCCGGCGGCAGCGACCTCAGGCTGATTGAGTCCATTTCGACCGAAGTGCGGGCCGGCACAGCCGCCGGGATCGAAGGAAGCAGGCTGCCCGAGCACCTCGGCGAAGTCAGCCAGAAACTGGACGGCCTGCTGGCCTACCTGAAATCGAAGGACAAGGGGGGCCGGTCAGTCTCGGCGGTCGAGGACAGCTCAACGCAGATCTCGCGGGTCGACCTCCTGCTCAAGAAGGCCGCCTTGCTTAAGATCCAGGCCGAGCAGATGATGCTCGACCACGCAGCGAGGAACAAGAAACGAGTGAACCTGGCAACCGGGCGGATCGACCTGGGCAACGTGTTTCGGGACTTCGATGAGCGTGGCTACAAGGCCAAGCTTGGAGAGGCTCAGGATCTCCTCAACGAAGCACGACTGCTCGATTCGACCAACACCGAGGTCCTCCTCCACCTCGCGGAGCTGCTGACGCAGCTCACGCCGGACGACCAGTCCGATGAACAGCGGGTGCTGTTTGAGGTGCAGGGGTTGCTCCGGAACCCCAGGGACGCAACCGAGCGGTTCCGACTGGCCCAGGCGACGTTCCTCCTGGCGACGTCGCACGATCCGGTCGACGCGCAGTCGCTGAGAGACGCTCGGGGCATGTTTGACCTTCTCGGCCGTACCGAGTGGGTCAGGCATTGCGATGACCTCTTGAGGTCCGGTGAACCGTCGAGACCGGGTGAACCCCGTCGTGAGCCGCCGGTGGCCGGTGGCGGAGCGCCACGGAGTGACGCCGGCGTTCAGTCGTGGCCCGGCGTGGAGCAGCCGACCGCGGGTTTTGTCCCGTTCGGGCGGTGGAACGTCCGGGTCATGGACGCCGTGGGCAGCGTCATGACTCTCGACCTCAGGCAGGACGGGACTTTTCACGCGGCGCAGCAGGTCGGGGCTTACGGCGGCATGTCGATCGAAGGCAACGGGCAATGGGTATTCAACCCCGCAAGCAGCTGGTTGCAGCTGCAGGGAATGATCGGCAACTTCCAGCCTTTCGCGCTCGGGATCGCCGTGCAGGGGCAGCAAGACAACAGCTTCTATGGCGTTGGGACTGACGGCATCGCCTATGTCCTGAACAGGACGCCGAACTGATCGGGACCGTGTTCCGTCCTTGCCGGGGATCCCCAGGCAGACCGCTTCCTCATGCGTCGCTCATGACTTGCCGGGTTTCCTCACCGTTCCCTCATGGTGTGGAGCTGAGGATTGTCGACTGACGCCCGGCTCGCCGGGGTCATGTCCGCGCGACACGTCCTGCATTCCCCATCCCGAGCGGGAGGCTGCAGTGCCGGAAGACAAACTGGGGCAACTCCTCAGCCGCCACAAGGCGTTCTGGGACCGCACCAGCGTCGACAAACCGCTGCTGAACCTGACCGTGCAGGAAGAGGACTCCCTTTACGCCCCCCTGCACGGGATCAGCATTCCGTTGGCGGATGGATCGATCCTGTGCGAGCAGGGTGAGCCCCTCACGGCCGGTATGATCGACCCCAGGCTCATCGTCGGTATCGAGGAGTGTCCGACCCGGAGGAGAGATGCCTCCCGCAACGGTCCGCTCACCGTGGGCGACCTGCTCGTGGTCAGAGCCCCATGGGGCAAGCTTCCGTGGGTCGAAGCGGTGCTGGGGTGCCCCGTCATCCCGCGGCTCGACACCGGCGGCATCTATTCCTGGCCCTACCTCAAC
>JACPRT010000009.1 GCA_016189845.1 Chloroflexota bacterium
ACGCATGAGGTCGGAGGTTCGAGCCCTCCATCGCCCACCAGTCAGATCCACCGTGCCGAGGTGGCGAAATGGCAGACGCGCTACGTTCAGGGCGTAGTGCCTGTAACGGGCGTGAGAGTTCGAATCTCTCCCTCGGCACCACCGTAGAATGGTTTCGTGCGCCTGTAGCTCAATGGATAGAGCGCAGCCCTGCGAAGGCTGAGGTTGTGGGTTCGAGCCCCGCCAGGCGCGCCATTGCTTCTTGTCCCTAGACCGGCAGGACTACCGACTCCGGGTCCTTGCCTTCGGCCACACGCATCGTGTTGTGGACCGCGAAGTCCAGCGATTTCTCGCGCGCCTCGATGCTCAGGCCGGCAAGGTGGGGCGTCAGCACGACGTTGTCCATCTTCAGCAGCGGGTTGTCCATCGAGAGAGGCTCTAGCTCCTGAACGTCGAGACCTGCGCCGGCGATCTTCTTGGCCTTCAGCGCACGAGTCAGAGCCGCCTCATCGACCACGGGACCGCGGCATGTGTTGACGAGGATCGCAGTCGGCTTCATCAGGTCGAACTCGCGGTCCGAGATCATTCCTCTGGTGACGCGATTGAGCGGCACGTGCAACGTCACGAGGTCGGACGTGCGTAGTAGCTCGTCGAGAGATACCCGCTTCGCCCCGGCCGCCTTCTCATCGTCGGGCGGGATTTTCGCAACGTCGTAGTACACGATCTCGCACTCCCATCCCGCCAGTCGCTTTGCGACCCGGGAGCCGATCCGGCCCAGGCCGATGATGCCGACGCGCTTGCCGGTCAGCTCGTGGAATTCCTCCCACCGCTCGAAGAATCCCTGGCTGTACTTGCCTTCGTACAGCTGGCGGATCTGCACGCGTGCCTGTCGATACGCGGAAACCATGAGCATCACGGCGTACTCTGCAACAGCCACGGCATTACCGCCGAAGTTGTTGGCGGTCTTGATTCCCATTTCCGCCATCTCATTCACCGGCAGGTAGTCGGTGCCAGCCGACAGCACCTGCACCAGCTTGAGCCTCCTGGCTGCGCGTGCGACGTCGAGGTTGAACGTGCGTCCCCATGGGATTATCACCGTCGCATCGGCGACCGCCTTCATGACCTCCTGTTGTGTGACACCCTGCGGCAGGGCGACGATTTCAAGGCCGGCCGGTGCGCGCTCCTTGAGGCGCTCGACCTCCCAGTCATGGCGGTATCCGATGTAAACGAGCTTGGCTTTCGGCGGCATGGTGAACTCCTATTGAGGGGTCAGATTCTACTCATCGCCCGTCTCCGGCGCGCAAGCTCGGCCATCGCCTTTGCGCTGCTCTCCTTCTCTTCTTGCAGGAACCACATCACGAACACAACTCCGGCGATGACGACGCTCATCATCTCCATCGGGAGCCAGAGGATCAGGCCACCGATCAGCTGGTCGTCGATCGATGAGAGCGGCCACACGTGGACTGATTCACCGTAGGCGCCGTACAGGACCACGCTCGAAAAGACGATCATCGCACCGAGGACCGTGTTAGGGATGATCGTGATGGCCACGTAGAGCACCCGCATCCCGTAATGGATTCGGGAGCGATGCGGGGCGGGGTCGATGACCAGCCACCAGTACAGCATCGCCGTTCCGAACATCGTGAAGTGCATCAGCAGGTGCACGGCTGTGTTGCGGACGACCAGGTTCTGCAGCTCTTGAATCTGCCAGACCCAGAGCGTGCCGATGAACAGGGCGAGCGTGATCAGCGGATGTGTGAAGCGCACGTATAGGGCGCGCATGCGCCGGTTGCCTGCAACCGGGCGCACGAAATCATGGAGCGCTCCCTCCGGAAGGCCGCGCAACACGGGTGTCAACGGCGCCCCCAGAAGGATGAGCACCGGGGCGACGACTCGCAGCAGGAGGTGCTGGATCTGATGCATGAAGAAGAACTGGTCGGAGAGCGCATCGATCGGCGACACAAGCGCCGCAAAGACCGCGAGCTGGCCGGCGACGAATGAGACGCGCTGCCAGAAGCGGACAGGATGAGAACCGTGCGACCACTTTCTCAATCCGTTGAAATACAGGAAGCCCAAAACGAGCGGTCCAAAGATCCCGATCGGGTCCGGAGTCCACATCGACCAGATGCTGGCGGCCGGCCCGTGGGGCCCGGCATGCGCTGGCGCCGCGCCGATCTGAACGAGACCTGCGGCCGCGATCAGGAGAAACAGGAGCGTGTAAAGGCGGTTCATCGGGAGAAGTGTACGGTGGGTTGACCGGGCACACCCGGCCGCATAAAGTGGTCTTGCGAAAAGTCGCATAAGGGAAAACTATGGGTTGCGAGGCAAGGACCGCAGAAGAGCTCAAGGCTCGTGGCCAGCGCCTGACCCAGAACCGGCTCATGGTGCTGTGCACCCTGCGCCACGCGGGCCGCCACATGACGCCGGCGGAGCTGCTGGACGAAGTCCGGCAGGCCTACCCGCATGTGCCGCCGTCGACCGTCTACCGGACCCTGGCCTCCCTCCGCGACGCGGGTGTGATCTCGGAGACCCGGCAGAGCGGCGAGACCGAATACGAGTGGCCGGACCAGCCGCACCATCACCTGACTTGCCGCAGCTGCCGCAAGGAGGTGAGCATCCCGCACGGCTACTTCGCCCCGGTCGAGCGGCGGATCACCGCCGATTCCGGATTCCAGGTTGACCTCTCGCACATCGCTCTTTCCGGGCTGTGTCCGGACTGCCGGGGCACGGACGAGAAATGAACGAGCTGGGGTTCGCCCTCTTGATTTCCGGGGTCGGGCTGGGCCTCCGGCACGGGATCGACTGGGACCACATCGCGGCCATCACCGACGTCACCGGGGCCCAGCCGTCGAGGGCACGTGCCCTTTTGATGGCGTCGCTGTATGCCCTCGGCCACGCCGCGGTAGTGGTGGCCATCGGCCTGGTCGCCATCTGGTTCGGATCGACGCTTCCGGAATGGGTCGATCGCCATTTAGAGACCGTCGTCGGGATCACGCTGGTCGCCCTTGGGGCGTGGGTGTTCTGGTCGTTGCGCAAGAACCATGGGCACCTGGTCCTCAAGAGCCGCTGGATGCTCGTATTTCAGGGTGCAAGGAGCGTCTGGCGTAAAGCCAGAGCATGGATTTCAGGCAAGCCGGCCGAACCGCTGAGCGAGACGCGGTCCGGTTACTACGGGGCGATGGCTTCGACGGGTATCGGCATGATCCACGGCATCGGCGCCGAGACCGGGACGCAGGCGTTGTTGCTGGCCGCGGCGGCCGGCGCGACGTCGGTGATCGCGGGGAGCTTCCTGCTGGCGGCCTTCGCGGTCGGCCTGGTGCTGTCGAACACGCTCATCGCGGTCGCATCGCTGGCGGGCCTGATCGGCGCACGAGGCGGCCGGGCCGTGCAACTGGCGCTGGGGACGCTTGTCGGGTCGTTCAGCCTCGTGGTCGGCTTCCTTTTCCTGATCCAGAAGGGGAGCATCCTGCCCGGGTTCTTCGGCTGAACCCACGAATCCGATCGCGGCTTTTTGGGGTACTCATCGGCGGGGCTGGACACGCGCGGTAATGTAGAATTCCGGCACCTGTCTCGATACGAGCGGGGGCGATTAGCTCAGCCGGTCAGAGCGTCTGTCTTACACACAGAAGGTCAGAGGTTCGAGTCCTCTATCGCCCACCATGAACCAGCACGGGTACGGGACCGCTGGCGATAATTGGCCGCGCCATCGGGGCGCATAGTCTGCGTATGCGACCGCTGCATACCGTTTGGAAGGGGTTCGACCGTGACAATCGCCACGGAGCCCGGCGTTCTTGGGCAAAAGATCGTCGACAACGTCTCGAAGGTGATCGTCGGCAAGACCGATGCCATTCGCCTGGGCGTGATCGCCCTCATCGCCCGCGGCCACGCCCTTATCGAGGACGTGCCGGGGGTCGGCAAGACCATGCTGGCAAGAAGCCTCGCGCGCTCGGCCGGATGCAAGTTCCGCCGGATCCAGTTCACTCCC
Source organism: Chloroflexota bacterium (assembly GCA_016189845.1). GTDB lineage: Bacteria > Chloroflexota > Dehalococcoidia > Lucifugimonadales > Lucifugimonadaceae > VGZT01. Next base: position 3,965 of record JACPRT010000009.1, read on the forward strand.
GACATCCTGCCCAGCGACGTCACCGGCGTGTCGGTCTACAACCAGAAGACCAACGAGTTCGAATTCCGCCACGGTCCGATCATGGCGGAGATCGTGCTTGCCGACGAGGTCAACCGGGCGACGCCGAAGACGCAGTCGGCCCTGCTTGAAGCCATGGAAGAGCGCCAGGTCACGGTCGATGGCGTCACATACGGCCTGCCGAGGCCGTTCATGGTCCTGGCGACACAGAATCCCATCGAATACGAGGGGACGTTCCCGCTGCCCGAGGCGCAGCTCGACCGGTTCTTCCTGCGGATCGGCCTGGGCTACCCGAGCCCCGCCGACGAAGTCGCCATCATGGGCCGGCAGCAGCTCGTTGACCCGTTCGAGACGCTGGAACCGGTCGCCACGCCTTCGCAGATTGCGGCACTGCAGGATGCGGCCAGGCAGATCTACATCGACGACCTGGTCAAGGAATACATCGTCGCACTGGTCAACGGTACCCGCTCCCACCCCGACGCCGCGCTCGGCGCGTCGCCTCGGGCCTCGCTGTCGTTGATGCGCGGTGCGCAGGCGCGGGCGCTGATGGATGCCCGCGATTACGTCCTGCCGGACGACGTCAAGGCGATCGCGGGCGCGGTGATGAGCCACCGGGTGATCCTGTCTCCGGGCGCTCGCATGCGCGGCGTCACCGGTGACACCCTCGTGGACGAGGTGTTGGAGAAGGTACCGGTCCCGGGTGCCAAGCCGAAGGTACGGGCAAGCAAGTAGCGCGGCGTACGGACTCGATGAGAGCCCAGACACTACCGAGGCCATATCGCAGCCGAAACGCCGCAGGGTCATCGCGCCCGGTCCCGGCGGCGGTGGCGGCCGGGCTGAGGAAGCTGGCGCGCCAGCGTCGTCCCGTATACGCGATCGTCGCCATGATGGTCGTCCTGCTCGTGTCCGGCATGGCCACCGGGTTCGATCTGGCGGTCAAGCTGAACTACGTGTTCGGCGCCGTACTCGTCATCTCGTTCGTGTGGGCCAAATGGGGCATCGGCCGCCTCAGCGTGCACGTCGACCGGCCCAAAGGCGACCTGTCGGTGGGCGACGAGCTCCACGAGGTGATCACGGTCCGCAATTCCGGTGGGCCGCCCCGCGCATGGATCGAGATCGAGGACATCACCGACATCCCGAATGTCAGCCTGGGGCGCGTCGTCAGCCTGCCGGGAATCGTGACCTTCCGCCGGGTCGAAGCCAGGGCGAAACTCGTCCAACGAGGCGAATACACGCTCGGCCCGCTCGTGATCCGGTCGGCAGACCCGTTCGGCATATTCCCTCAGGAAAAAAGCGTCGCGGATGCGAGGCGAATCAGGGTCTACCCGCGCATCCTCGACTTGCCAGACTACGTGCTCCCTTCAACTGAACTGTCCGGAGAGCATGCCAGACGGCGTCGCTCACCTATGCTGTCCCCTGAGGTGTCGTCGATCCGTGAGTACGAGCCGGGCGATGCCATCAGCAGGATCCACTGGCCAAGCACGGCACGCACCGGCCAGCTGATGGTAAAGCTGTTCGACCGCGGCCGTGCGGGCGAAGTCTGGATCGTCTTCGATCAGGAAGCCCGTGTGCAGGCGGGTGCAGGGCGGGAATCGACCGACGAATACGGCGCCACGATCGCCGCGTCCACCGCCCATCGCTACCTGTCCATGCAATTGCCGGTCGGATACTCGGCCCATGGGAGCGAGTCGCTCGTCATGGCGCCCGAGCGTGGATCGGGCCAGCGCGAAGCCATCTTCGAGCACCTGGTGACGAGCAAGCCAGCGGGCACACACCCGCTGTTCAACGCTCTCACTGACATCGAACGTGAACTGGGCCGCAATTCTTCGCTCGTCGTGATTACGGCGTCGGCTCAACCCGAATGGGTCGATGCTGTGACCAGCCTCCAGAAGCGTGGTGTGCGAGCCAATGTTGTGCTTCTGGATCCCGCAACGTTCGGCGGTTCGTGGTCTATCGACGACGTGCGTTTGCGGCTGCTGGCAGGCGGCGCCAGGACGTTCATCGTGAAGCGCGGCGCGTCGATCCAGGCCGCGCTCTCCGAACCGGAGACGATGGGGCCGAGGGCTGGCATGGGCCGCAGGATGCTCCTGGAGCGTGCACGATGACCGTCCGTACTGGCACGCTTGGCGGGGCGGCCGAGGGCATCCACGGCGACGCGAGCCTCTCCGAACGCCTGAATAGCTGGCTGGCGCGCAACCTCCAATTCCGTCCCTACGACGACATCGGCGCCATTGTTCTCGTCGCCGGCCTCCTGGCGGCGGTTGGCTGGTCCGTGCAATTGTCCCGCTGGGGCAACGCGCCGTTCATCCACGCCACCATGCTGATTGCCGGGATCGCCGGGTTCCTTTTCGCCCGGTGGCGGCCTCACTGGGCCATCGGGCACCTCGCCGCCCTGGCAGGCGGATTTGCCGTCGTCTTCTGGCAGGCCGGCTTCCGTACCGATGGGGACAACGTGATCGAGCGGACCCGGCAGGTGTGGGAACGCTTTTTCTTCTGGCTCGAGGCCGCGCGGACGGGTGGCATCAGTACGGACCTGGTCCCATTCACCGTCATGTTGCTTTCGGTGGCCTGGATCGTCAGCTATTTCGCGTCGTGGGCCGTCTTCAGGTGGCGGACGCCGTGGCTGGCCACGGTGTTGCTGGGCACAGCGATCCTGATCAACCTCAGCTACCGTCCCGGCAAGTACGAATACACGCTCTTCGTCTTCGCAGGCGTCGCGATGCTTCTGTTCGCGCACCTGGCGCACGTGAGCCGCGCGCGTCGCTGGCAGGCCTCAGGTATGGGCTTCCCGGCCGAGGCACGACGGCTGAACCTGCAGGACGGCATCCTCATGACGATGGCGGTTGTCACGCTTGCCGCGGTGGCGCCCATTTTCGAGCCTCGTTCCGGGGTGCTGACGAATACGGTGGGGCTCGCGATGCGGGCGCCGGCCAAGCGACTGGAAGAACCGACCAAGCGCCTGCTCTCCGGCGTCAAGGGCCGTCCGCGAGTCCTTCTGCAGGATTTCGGCGCTGCGTTGCCGTTCCTGGGCACGTTCAGGCTCACCGAGACGCCTGTGATGTTCATCGAGACCCAGTACCCGACGCTGAACGCGGGGCATATCTACGAGATCTACACCTCGACGGGCTGGATCAACGGTGCGGCCGTGGAGATTTCTGTCCCCAAGGGTGCGGACGTCCCGGTGCCGGAAGAGCTGGCGGAGCAACTGTTGGCCACCCAGACGGTCCGCCCCGACTTCAACACGGTCACTGCGGTGCCGGCCGTTGGTACAGCCAGTTCCGACAGGCCGTTGCGCATACATGTCCTGCCACCGCTGGAATGGGTGGTTACACCGTCCACGATCGACCTCGGGCCGAACACCCCCGAAGACGTCAAGGTTTTTCTGAGGTCGATACAGTCCCGTCCCGTAGAGGCGCGGCCGCGGGGCACGACCATCGAACAGGACCTGCAGTCAAGGTTGCCGGACGGCCTGCAGCTCAAGTCCGTCAGGGTGCAGGCCGGACGCTTCGTGTCCGTGAGGATCGGACGGCCCGGTCCGGCGATGTTCGACTCGGTCTCAGTGGACATCCCGGAAGGGGCGTTGGCCGGTACCGCCTACACGGTCACGCGGGCCATATCTACGGCGACCGACGAGCAGCTGTCGGAGGCCGGGACCGGCTATCCGGCATGGGTCACCGACCGGTACCTGCAGGTACCCGCTACGCTGCCCGGCCGGGTCCGTGACCTCACGGACCTGATCGTCGAGCGCGCCCGTGCCGAGACGCCGTGGGAGAAGACGGCAGCCATCGCGGCCTACCTCCGTTCGCTCAGCTACAGCCAGCAGATCAGGGGCCCGGCGGTCGGACAGGATGGGCTCGACTATTTCCTGTTCGAGACACGCGCCGAGCCGTGTCCCGTCGAGAGCCGGCTCCTTACGACCTGCCAGCAGGGTCAGGCCAAGGCGTACAGCCAGTATTTCGGTTCGGCAATGGCCGTGATGCTCCGCACGCAGGGCGTGCCGGCGCGCATGATCGCCGGCTATGCCCTCGGCGAATATGTCCCCGACGAAGGCCGTTTCGTGGTCCGCGACGCCGACCGTCATGGCTGGGCTCAGGCGTACTTCCCCGGTTACGGATGGATAGACGTCGAGGCGACGCCCGGCTACCCGGTCATCGCCCGCGGAACGACGATCGATGAGTACAACCGGGGCGTCCCGGTCCCTCCGATTCCCTTCTCCGAGTTTGAGCAGGGATTCGAAGAAGATTTGAGTGAGTTCGAGGCGCTCGCGAGGCTCGCCGCCGGGCGGACGGGACTGGCCGACACCAGCGCCGGACTCGATTCACGCGTCTACTGGGCGGCCGGAGCGGGCGGGCTGATACTCGCGCTGGTGCTCGCGGCCGCGGTCGTCTGGAACTTCGGGATGGGCTCGCTGGTGCCCGCCGAACGGGCATACGTCAAACTGACCCGGCTTGGCTGGATAGCCGGAATCCCCCGTATGCCGAGCCAGACTTCGACCGAATACGGGCACCGGGTCGACTTCTTCCTACCGAAGGCGGAAGGCGCCGGTCAGGCCCTGGCCCACAGATACAACGCACACGTGTACGGGCCGAAGGGCGTCCCGCCGGACGGTACGGATGATGCCGAAGAGCTCTGGAAGAGGATCCGAGGTCCGCTGATGCGCCGCGCGCTGGGCCGACTCCTTCCGACCAGCTGAGTGCCCGCGACACCCGTGCCAATCGCCCAGTGACGAGATCGCACGCGCGTTGAATAATCATCCAATGGAATCAGAAACCGTCGCCGGTAACTCCCTGGCCTACGATGTGGTCGAGTTGGCCCTCGGCTGGGTCGGCATTCTCGTGTCACCACGTGGACTGAGGCGGACTTCACTGCCGGAGCCGTCGGTCGAGGCAGCCATGTCGGCCCTCGGGCCGGAGATCGGCCAGGCCGCACACGACCCGGGCGCAGTTGGGCCATACATGTCGAAGATCGCTTCCTATCTGAGTGGTGAGGCGGTAGACCTCACGCGCCTGCCCGTCGATCCCCATCGAGGGACCGATTTCTTTCACAGGGCGTGGGCCGCCTGTCGAACCATCCCGGCCGGCGAGACGCGAACGTATGCGTGGCTTGCCGAAGCGGCGGGTCGTCCGCGCGCCGTAAGAGCGGCCGGGCAGGCCATGGCGCGCAATCCCCTGCCTCTGGTCGTCCCCTGTCACAGGGTGGTCGGATCCGACGGCGGCCTGCACGGATTCGGCGGATCGGTTGGTCTGCCGTTGAAGAGGCGGCTGCTGGAGTTGGAACGCCGGGGCGGGGTTGTCGCAGCGTAGCCTGCCTCTTCCGTCGTTGCCCGCCTACGCTTCCGGCGTCAGCGGCTCTCCGAGCACTTCTGAAAGGGCCGTACGCGCCCGGTCGCGATCGGCCTCGGCGGCTATCAGCCGCACGGGGATCTGGGACAGCCCCAGGTAGGAAGCGGTGTCGCCCGCTCGCAGCTCACAACTGATGCCCGCCTGCCGGATGATGTCGCGCCACATCTCCGCGGTCAGCTGGTCGGGGGCGGTCGCAAACACGACCCACTTCATGGCTACATTCTTGCACCTTTGGCGGTGCTGTGGCGTACCAGTAGCGGTAGAATAAGGACATAATGTGGTAGAAAGGTAGACATTGAGTCTCAACATCAAGAACGAAGAGGCGCACAAGTTGGGGCGCGAGCTGGCAAGGCTTACCGGCGAGAGCGTTACTGCAGCCGTAACCGTGGCGATACGCGAACGTCTGGAGCGCGTCCGTCGGGAGCGTGGCGCCAGCCTGGCTGACCGGTTGCTCGCGATCGGCAAGGACTGCGCCGAGCGCCTGCGAGAGCCATATCGCTCGGTGGACCACGCTGAATTGCTCTATGACGAGCGTGGACTGCCTCGATGATCGTCGACACCTCTGCGCTGCTGGCCATCCTGCGCGATGAGCAAGGCGCGGCCGAGTACGCGCAGGCAATCGAGCGCTCGTCGGTCCGACGCATCTCGGCGGCTAGCTTCCTCGAAACCGCGATCGTGATCGACGCGAGCGGCGATCCGGTCGCGAGCCGGCGGCTCGCCGAATTCCTCCAGGTTGCGAACTTCATCATTGAGCCGGTGACCGCGGGCCAGGCGCGGATCGCGCGCGCTGCGTACCGGGACTTTGGGAAGGGCAGCGGACACCCCGCCAAACTCAACTTCGGCGATTGCTTCGTCTACGCGCTCGCGAAGGACTCGCGCGAATCGTTGCTATTCAAGGGCCTTGATTTCGGCCACACCGATATCAGATCCGCGATGACTCCCGAGGGAGACGAGAGAGACGCCAGCCAGGGCTAGGATACCCGGACACGTCCCTCACCGAGCATCGCGGACAGTCGATCGGTGAGCTCGGTGCAAGAACGGATCGTGATGAACGGCATATCCAGCCGCACCACCCGCCCGTTCGTCACGACCTCCAGGGTCACCGACTGGTCGCCGCGGAACTCCAGGAGCATTTTCACGAGGTCTTCGAGCCGGTAACGGTCTTCCAGTTCGCGGCCGGTCTCGACCAGCCGTACCGTGATTCCACCAGGTTTCGCATGCCCGTTTGCGCCGGGCGCGTGTCCGTTGACGTTGCCAATACCGTGGGTCAATTGAGTTCCTGAATCTGTAGATGTGTTGGCCGTATTTGATCGCGCAGTCGCGTGCGCGGGGGCCGTAGGTGGGGGCTCGATGGTCTGTGCCGGGCTGGCCTCGGCGACCGCGGCTTCGTGTCCCGGCAGGTGGTACGCCGCGGCCTCAGCGACCGCGACCGAGACCCGCTCATCGCGGGCGCGGATGGTCCCCTTGAGGGCGACCATGTTCCCTTCCACCCACAGTCCGTGCGTCTCTGTGAGGACGTTGTTCCACACGATGGCTTCGACTTCGCCGTCGAGCATCGCGATCGCCACCGACAGGAAGGGATCGCCTCGCCTGGTCGCCAGGCGCCGTATGCCGCGCACCTGTCCCAGCAGGCTGATCTCCTGGCCGGCCCTTTCCGCGGTGACCTGGTTGGAAAACACCACGTGGTCGCCGGCTCCGGCGAGCAGTTCCCTGGTCACCGCGCTCTCGGCTATCTCGATGCCGAGCAGCTCCTTCTCCCAGAGCGCCCGCTCTCGCTCCGTGACGTCATCGGCCTCCGGTACCTCGAGCGCGGGAAGCGGCGCCTCGACTTCTGCACCGAAGAGGTCGAACATCGACGTCTGGCCGGAGTCCCGCAGCCGGAAGGCCTGCTGACACAGGGCGATGATGCGGTCGATCGCCGCGAGCAACCCGCCCCGCCGTCCCAGTTCGTCGAACGCCCCGACCTTTATCAGGCTTTCCAGGACCCTCTTGTTGAGATTTCGGGCGTCGACTCGCTTGCAAAAATCCTCGACCGAGTGGAACTGGCCGCCCCTGGCCCGCGCCTCGACCACCGGCTGCACCGCCGCCGCTCCGACGTTCTTGACGGCCGCCAGCCCGAAACGGATCCCGGGGCCATCCGCGGTGTCGGCGATCGTGAACGATACCTCTCCCCGGTTGACGTCCGGGCCGAGGACAGGGATCCCGAGCCTGCGGCATTCGTGGACCGCCTGCGCAAGGCGCTCCGCGTTTCCGGATGCCGCGTCCATGATCGCGACGAAGTACTCGGCCGGATGGTTGGCCTTCAGCCAGGCAGTCCAGTAGGCGATCATCGCGTAGCAGGCGCTGTGAGCCTTGTTGAACGCGTAGCCGGCGAACGGCAGGATAAGCTCGAAGATCGTTGTAGCGAGTTCCTGTGAGAAGCCCTTCGCGACCGCGCCCGCGACGAACTTCTCCCGTTCGGCGGCCATCACCTCCGGGATCTTCTTGCCCATCGCTTTGCGGAGGAGGTCGGCCTCGCCGAGCGTGTAGCCACCGAACGCCTGAGCGATCAGCAGCACCTGGTCCTGGTAGACGATGACCCCATAAGTCTCTTCGAGGATCTCCCGCAGCGCCTGGTGCGGATACCGGATCGGCGCGCGACCGTGCTTGGCGTCGCAGAAGGTGGTGATGTGCTCCATCGGCCCCGGGCGGTACAGGGCGATCATCGCCGAGATGTCGGCCACCGACGAAGGCCGAAGATCCTTGATGTACCGCCGCATGCCGTCCGACTCGAGCTGGAACACGCCGAACGTCTCGCCGGACGAGAGCATGTCGAAGGTCTTGCGGTCGTCGAGCGGCATCGACTCCAGGGAGAGCTTGATCCCTCGCCGCTCGAGCAGCTTGATGGCCCGGTCGAGCACCGTCAGGTTCGTCAGACCGAGGAAGTCCATCTTGATGAGGCCGAGCTTTGCGACGGGCCCCATCGAGTACTGGGTCATCGGAGGGGAGTCGTCGTCGTCGCTGGTCGGGCGCTGGAGCGGGACGAACCGGGTGAGAGGCTCCTCGGTGATCACGACCCCGGCGGCGTGGGTGCTTGCGTGCCGCACCGTGCCCTCCAGGCCCTTCGCGATCTGGAACAGCCTGTTCGCCTGGTCGTCGGTTTCGACCAGCGTCGCCAGGTCGGCGCTCTGCTCCAGGGCGAGGTCGAGGGTCATGTTCAGGCGTTGCGGGACCAGCTTCGCCATGCGGTCGATCTCGGCCTGCGCGACGCCCATCGCCCGCCCGACGTCGCGTATGGCGGCCTTGGCGCCGAGCGTGCCGAACGTGATGATCTGCGCGACGTGGTCGCGGCCGTAGCGGCCGACGCAGTACCGGATCATCTCGTCGCGGCGGTCGTCCTGGAAGTCCATGTCGATGTCGGGCATCTCGCGGCGTTCCAGGTTCAAGAAGCGTTCGAACACCAGGCGGGTGGGGAGCGGGTCGACGTAGGTGACGCCGATGCAGTACAGGACGACGCTCGACGCGGCGCTGCCGCGCACGCTCATCAGGATCCCGCGTTCACGGGCGAAGCGGGCGAGGTCCCACACGATCAGCACATATCCGGCAAATCCCGTCTTCTCGATCACCATGAGCTCGTAGTCGAGCCGGTCACGTACCTGCCGGGACGCCTTCGGGTACCTGCGCGCGAATCCCTCTTTCGCGAGGCTCGTCAGGTATTCGTACGCGCTCTCACCGTTCGGCGTAGGGAAGAGAGGCAGGCGAACCTTGCCGAATTCGATCCGGACCTCGCAGCTGTCGGCGATTCGCTGACTCTCTGCGACCGCCTCGGGGAGCTCAGGCCAGAGCGTTCCCATCTCCTCCGTGCTCTTCAGGTAGTACGACTGGTCGTCGAACCGCATCCGCTTCGGATCGTCGACTGTCGAGTTCGTCTGAATGCAGAGCAGGATGTCGTGGAGCGAGTGGTCTTCCTGGCGGACGTAGTGGGAGTCGTTGGTCGCGACCAGCGGGATGCCCGTCTCCCGCGACAGCTCGACCAGCCCCTTGTTGATTGCCGGCTGTTCGGGCACGCCGGCGTGCGACATCAGTTCGAAGTAGTAGCCGCTCGGGAAGACCTCGCGGTACCAGCCTGCGGCGTTGCGTGCCTGGTCGAGCTGACCGTTGGCGATCAGCTTGGGGATTTCGCCCGAGGGGCACCCCGAGAGCACGATGATGCCTTCCGAGTGCTTCTGGAGCAATTCGCGGTCCATGCGGGGCCGGTAGTAGAAGCCCTCGAGGTGGGCCTTTGACTGGAGTGCGACAAGGTTGCGGTACCCGGCGTCGTTCTTGGCCAGCATCGTGATGTGAAACGGGAAACGGTCGGCCGGGTCCTTGTCGAACCTGCCGCCCGACGCGACGTAGCCCTCGCATCCGATGATGGGGCGGATGCCTGCGGCTCTGGCCGCGGAGTAGAAGTCGATGGCGCCGTACAGGTTTCCATGGTCGGTGATCGCCAGGGCGTTCTGACCGAGCTCCCTGACGCGCGCAACCATGGCCTCGACACGGCTCTGGCCGTCGAGCAGGCTGTACTCAGAGTGGTTGTGCAGGTGTACGAACGACATCAGTGCGACCACAACGTTTGTGACCAGGAGCGGGGCGGCGACACGATTCTAGACCGCGTCCGCGACGCCCTATTCCACACAGGTTCCACAGGCCGCTGGCAAATCGCTTCGCCGTTCCGGGAAAGTGCTGCCGTCATGCGTACAATCCGCTCCCATGCGCGAGGCGCCACATCTCGACTTTCCACTCTCCGAATATCGTGCGCGACTTCACAAGTACCGAATGGCACTGGAGTCGAGCAGGCTCGATGCCGTCTTGCTCGGCACGCGCGATAGCGTCGAGCACCTGACGGGCTTCAGCACGGTCTCGTGGCGGCTGCGGGAGAAACGTTTCTGGACGATCCTTTCTCCGGACCGCGGACCGGTCCTGATAGTCGACTCGGTGCATCTGGAGAATGCACGTGCCACCAGCTGGGTCGACGACGTGCGAATCTGGCGACGAGGCGATGCTGGCGGAGTGAAGCAGGTCGCTGGCATCCTGCGCGAGTTGGGCCTCGACCGACGCAAGACCCTTGGCCTGGAAGTAGGCAAGTCCGCCGATCTGCGCGTCACGCCACGGGAATACGCGGAGCTTGCCGGGCTTCTCACGGATGCGAATTTCGTCGACGCCACGGATGCTCTCGCGGGCGCGCGGATGGGCAAGTCAGAATTCGAGGTCGAGCGGATTGCCAGGGCCTGCGAGATCACCTGTGCCGGGATGCAAGCCGGCTTCGAGTCGATCCGTCCAGGGATGACCGAACGAGACCTGCTGCGGGTGATCGCCAGCGAGTGGCTTCGACTGGGCGCAGACAGCGCCTACAACTCGACGAATCCCGGCTACCTGTCGGTGCAATCTGGACGCGCGCTTCAGATGGGACCATCGCCGTCGTCCAGGCCCGCGCAACCGGGCGACCTGATCCAGGTCGATGGCGGCGCTGTCTACCGCGGCTACTGCTCGGACATCTACCGGAACGCATTCGTTGGTGAGCCGCCAGCTCGATTGCGTCGTTACTCGGAGGCCTGCGCGGAGGTCCTGGCGCGGACCCTGGACGCCGTCAGGCCGGGGGTCACGTCACGTGAGATCGCCGAGGCTTCGGACGCGGCGGCACGTACGGCTGGCGTATACGACAACCGGCGACCGTTTTCCGACGCCGTGTCGGACCGGAGCTCCATACGGATCGGCCACGGCTTCGGCTGGAGCCTGGTCGAGCCGCCCCTTATCGATCTGGATGACCAGACAGCGTGGATGCCCGGTATGTGCGGCGGGCTTCAAATCTCGATCGGCGACCCTGAAACCGGTTACATCGAATGGGAGGACAACTTTGTGGTCACTGATGCTGGTCGCCGCGTCCTGACTGCCGATCTTCCGCCAACGCTCTGGGTCGCTCGATAGCCCACCATCCCCGCACCGGCCGACCGCTACACATCACCGCCGGATCGGCGGCCGTGCGGCTTACGGCTCGTAACGGGCGAAGACCAGGCAGGCGTTCTGGCCCCCGAACCCAAAACTGTTCGATAACACGTAGCGGACGTCGGCCTTTCGGGCGCTCCCGGGCACATAATCCAGGTCGCATTGCGGGTCCGGGACCTCGTAGTTGGCGGTCGGATGGATCACGCCCTCGCCGATCGTCTTGAGGCTCACCACCGCCTCGAGCCCACCTGATGCGCCGAGCGAATGCCCGATCATCGACTTGGTCGAACTGATCGGAACACCGCGGGCCTGTTCGCCGAACGCGAGCTTGATCGCCCTCGTTTCCGCGGCATCGTTGAGCGGAGTCGACGTCCCGTGCGCGTTGATGTAACTTACGTCTCCCGGCTGCAAACCGGCATCTTCGAGCGCCCATTTCATCGCGCGTGCCGCGCCCGCGCCGTCCTCGGGCGGCTGGACCAGGTGAAAGGCATCCGACGACGCCCCGTACCCGGCGAGTTCGCCGTAGATTCGGGCGCCACGCGCTCGGGCGTGCTCTTCGCTCTCCAGGATCACGATCCCCGCGCCCTCCGCCGGAGCGAAGCCGTCGCGCTTGGCGTCGAATGGCCGGCTGGCGTGTTCCGGGTCGTCGTTGCGCCTGGTAAGCGCCTGGATCGTGCAGAAGCCCCCGAGCCCAAGCTGGCAGATTCCTGCCTCCGCGCCGCCAGCGATCATCACGTCGGCGCGTCGGCGTAGGATCGCCTCCCTCGCCTCACCGATCGCCTGCGTGCCGGCAGCGCACGCGGTGATTGTGGTGTTGCTGAATCCGGTTGCGCCGAAGACTCGCGACACGTTGGCGGTCGCCATGTTCGGCAGGATCATCGGGATGAAGAACGGGCTCATGCGCATCCCGCCCTTGGCGACCATGATGCGGCCCTGTTCCTCGGTTTCCGGCAGCCCGCCGATCCCGGTTCCAAGGAGCACGCCAACGCGGTCCCGCTGTTCGGCCGACATGTCCAGCCTGGAATCGGCAAGGGCCTGTGCGGCGGCCCCGACCGCCAGCTGCGAGAACCGCGCCATCCGCCGGGCTTCCTTACGGTCGACGTACGCCGTGGGGTCGTACCCGCGCACCTCGCCCCCGATCTTCGTCGGGTAGTCGGTCGTGTCCACGAGAGTGAGGGGAGCGATGCCGGACTTGCCGGCCTTCAGCCCCGCCCAGAACTCGTCGACCGAATTCCCGAGCGGCGTGAGGGCCCCCAGGCCAGTCACAACGACACGGGTTTGCGATGAAGGATTGGGCAACGTGCAAGACTCCGTAGCGCCACGCCGGAGGTGGCTTCTGAAAGCTTACACTCCGGTTGCGGTGATGGTAGGCATCATGTCGCCCCTGAGCGTCGGGTACAGCTCGGGTTCGATGCCCTGTATGGTCTCGATCACCTCTGCGGCCACGAACAGCGAACCGGTCGCGAGGATCACATCGTCGTGCTCGGCGATGGCGCGCGCGGCCCCGTAGGCCGCCTGCGTGGTGGGCGAAACCGCGGCCACCTCGAGACCCAGGCCCCGGAGGGCGACCGCCAGTTCCACCGGGTCGACCGCCTTCGGGTGCCGAGTACGCGTCGCGATCACCACCGGTCGCAAGGGCGCCAGCCGGCGCGCCGTGTCGGTCGCGTCATGGCCCCGCGTGCCCCCGTATATCAGGATTACCCGGCCGCGGTGCGGAAACCGGAACTCGAACGTCGAACGAAGCGCGTCCGCGGAGTCGGCGTTGTGCGCCCCGTCGACCACGACCGACGGACCCGCGTTCGACAGTATCTGGAACCGCGCCGGCCAGCTCGTCTTCGACAGCCCTCGCTCGACCGCTTCCTTCCGCAGTTCCAGCCCGGATGCGGCAAGCGACTCCAGCGCGGCGATGGCGGTACGCGCGTTGTCGACCTGGTGCAGTCCGAGCAACGGGAGATCGATGTCGTAAGTGGCCAGCCCCGACGCGACCGTGACGCGCTGGCGCTCGCCGGCCAGGGCCGGCTCGCCAATCAGACGTGTCGAGATCATTGCGTCGATGATCGGCGAGCCCACCTCGCCAGCCCTGTGCGCAATGACGGCCATGGCGTCTTGCGACTGCCTGCCGACCACGACCGGCACGCCTGGCTTGATGATGCCGGCCTTCTCGGCCGCGATTTTCGGGACCGTGTCCCCGAGCACCGCGACGTGGTCCAATCCGACCGGCGTGATTACGGCGACCGCTGGGCTGACCAGATTCGTGGCATCCAGCCGGCCGCCGAGCCCGACCTCGATGACCTGGACACGGCAACCCTCGCGGCGGAAGTGGTCGAACGCCATTGCGGTGAGCAGCTCGAAGACGGTTACGGTGCCCCGATCGCCCATGCCAGCGACGGCGTCGACGTGCGTCCACAGATGGGCGATAAGGCACGCGAATGCGTCCTCTGAAATCGGGCGACAATCGACCTGGATCCGCTCGCGGAACGTGTGCAGGTGTGGCGACGTGTAAAGGCCTGTCCTGAATCCATGCGCCACGAGTGCGCTCGAGACCATCGCGCAGGTGCTGCCTTTGCCCTTCGTGCCCGCCACGTGGACGGTCGGAATCGAAAGGTGCGGATCCCCCATGAGGCCGAGCAGCGTCTCCATGCGGAGGAGATGAAAATCCGGGGGCTCGCCCGCGCGGGCCTTCCGCTCGAAGTCAGCGAGGGTTAGCAGGCGCTCGACCGCGCCCTGATAGGTGGTCGTAGGCGTTCTCTCCGGCGCGGCAGCCGATTGGATCAATGGTCGCGGATATGGCTGGGCATTCTCCCCAGCATGATCCGCACGGCATCCCAGTACGTGACGCTTCGAATGAAGTCTATGTTGCCACGAAGGGGCCGCGGCTTGAAGCGAAATTCGGACTCGACCAGGCCCGGTTTTCCGACGCTGTCGTAGCGCAGCATGCGGAACTGGTCGGGCGTTACCGGCGGCGACTCCATGAACCACGACATCGCAATCACGGCCGGGCCCATGACGGCCGGCGGCACCGGGACCTGCAGACGCCGTTTGCCCATGGCGCGGGCCACTGTGCTCACCATCTGCCGGTAAGTCAGGACGTCGGGTCCGCCGAGCTCGAAGGTGCGCCCGATCTTGGAATCGTCCTGCAGGGCACGTACACAGACCTGCGCGGCGTCTTCGACGTGGATGGGTTGGAAGCGGGTCTTCCCCCTTCCCGGGATGGGGACGATCGGCGCGACTTTGACCAGTGCGGCCATTACGTTGAAGAACTCGTCGCCCTCGCCGAACAGCGAAGAGAACCGTGCGACGGTCGTCGGGATTCCGCTGGCCCTTGCTACCTCTTCTCCCTCCCACCTCGAAGCGAAGTATGGTTCGGGGCTGCGCGGGGCAGCGCCTATGGCGCTCACGAAGACCGAGCGCCGTATGCCGGACACCGAGGCAGCCGCGTACACGTTACGGGCGCCCTCGACGTTCACAGACCTGAACGTGGCGCCTCGTCGTTTGCGGACGACCGCGACCAGGTGAATCACACCGGTCGCGCCATCGAACGCCCTGTTGAGCGAGTCGGCGTCCCCGGTGTCCCCGTAGGCCACCTCGGCCCCATACGGCTTGACGATATCCGCCTGGGCGGGGCGGCGTATCAGGACGCGGACGTCCTGATTGCGTGCTCGCAGGGCCGCGACGACTCTTCTGCCGAGGAAGCCCGCGCCGCCGGTCACGACTATCACGTGCGCCTCCGCTCTGGAACACCCTGAGCGTATGTTATTAGACATGGGCCTGCAGGAATTTATCGAGAAGCTTCCGCTCGCGGGCGCCGCGCCGCCGTATCGCGTGCTGGCGGAGCTGTCGTCCATATCCGACCAGGACGCCGAGAGGCTTGCCGCGATCTGGGCGGGCTGGCGACCCGCCGTCCTCCGGCAATTCCTGAGGCGGCTGGCGATGCTGGCCGAGGAGAACGTCCTCTACGAGTTCGACGCCGTCTTCAAGGCCGCGCTCACGGCGCCGGACGCCGTTGCCCGGGCGATATCGGTGGGCGGGCTGCACGAGAGCTCGGACAAATCGGTGGCCCGGCGGCTGGCGCGATTGCTGACCGAAGATACGGCCGAAGAGGTCCGCGTGGCGGCCGCCATGGGCCTCATCCGCTTCGCGGCGATGGCCTGCGAAGGCAGGATGATCCCGCGGGACTACGACCGGATAAGGGAAGCGCTCAAGGCCGCCATCGAGAAGCCGGACGAGACCCGCGAGGTCAGGCGGAGGGCCATCGAGGCCATTGGCCATTACCCAGCGGACGTGAACGAGGGTTACATCGTCGAGGCCTACCAGAGTGGCGAACGGCTGCTCAAGCAGAGCGCGCTGTTCGCGATGGGCCGCAGCGGAAGCAGACGATGGGTACCCGAGATCACGACGTCGCTTTCGAGCGAGAATCCCGACATCCGATACGAGGCCGTCACGGCCCTGGGAATGATCGGCGAGGAAGTCGACGCAGCGCTGCTCGTCGGGGTCCTCGAAGACGACGACCTTCAAGTGAGGGCGTCGGCGCTCATGGCGCTGGGGCGCCTGGGTGGCGCCTCGGCGAGGCGGATCATCCAGCGGGAGCTGCACAACAGGATACCGGCCATCGCCGAGGCAGCGCGAGAGGCAATGGAGGAGCTGGGCCTTGGCGAGCCGATGCTCGCGGACCAGCCTGGAATCATGGGGATCAAGCCGGAGGCCAACGTCGACGGCAACGGCCATGCGCGTTAGGGCCGGCATCGTCAACCACTGGCTGGCACAACGCCGTACGCCGCCATTACCGCGATGCCCCGGTTCAGCCTCTGCGAGTAGTGGCGTCGAATGCCACAGCGGCGGCGCCAAGGACGCCGACGTCGTCGCCGAGCTGTGAGACGGCCAGGGGCGCTTTCTCCTGATATCTGAGGAGCGCGCACCTCCGGACTGCGGCGTCGAGCTTGCTCCAGAAAGGCCGCAGGCCGTCGGCGCCGACACTGCCCCCGACGATCAAGACTTCGGGCGCAAACGTATTCAGCAGACCGCCAAGGACCATTCCCAGCGCCCTGATTCCGCCATCGATGATTTCCAGGGCCATTCGATCGCCCTTCTCGGCCGCCTGGAACACGATCCTGCCCGTTATCCGAGCGGGATCTCCGCCCGCGATCTCGAGCATCCGGGTCGTCTCGCCCGCCACGATCCTGCGCCTCGCGATGTTCGCCATGCCTCCGCCGGAGGCGAACACCTCGACGCAGCCTCGACAGCCTCCATTGCAGGGTGGGCCATCGGGATCGACCACGATGTGCCCCATCTCGCCCGCCAGCCCTCGTACGCCCTCGACCGGGCGTCCGTCGACGATCAAACCACCTCCAATGCCTGTCGAAACGGTCACGTAGATCACGTTCTTCATGCCCCTGGCCGCGCCCCATCGCATTTCCGCTATGGCCGCGACGCGGGCGTCGTGCCCGATCACGACCGGCAGCCTGAGCGCCTGTTCCAGCCCGGGCTTCATGGTCTTGCCATCCCAGGCCTGAAGGTTCGGAGGGTTGTAGTAGACACCGGTCGAGGGGTCGATCGGGCCTGCGCTGGAAACGCCGATCGCTGCCACCGACGTCCGGTCGACCGACGACATGACGGTTTCGAGCAGCTTCACGAACCTGCGGGAGCCGTCCTCGATCCCGCGTTCGGGCGAGGTCGAATCGCTGGCGCGAGCTATGAGGTTTCCGTCGCGGTCGACCAACGCGGTACGCATTTGGGTGCCGCCGATATCGCCCGCCGCAACGTACGCGACGCCCTTCGAATTCGGTTTCTGCACGCCTGGATTTTAGCCCAGCGCCGGCAGGCGCCAGCGACCGCGGAGCCATGTGCGTTCGTGTGTACGACGAAAAGGGTTAAAAGTGGACGAAGAATGAGCGCAAAACAGCGCCGTCGAGGGCACTCGCGAATGGTAGCATTTTAAGCCAATAGAGTCTCCCCGCCAGCAAGTAGTCGCATACGGGGGTGAGCCATGACCACGCGCGGAACACCGAAGAATGCGCTTACGGCGCAGATCACGAACGTCGGCAAGCTTCTCGGGTACGTGGGATGGATGGCCGTGACCGCGGTCACGCTGGTATCGAACGGGATCCTCGTCGTCCTGGGCGCGATCGCTTTCGCGGTCGTAGGGCTCCTCATGATGCCGTTCGTCGGCGCGGTCGCCGTCGCCTCGGGCGCCCGCCGCGCCACGGAAATGGCGGACCGGATGATCGACCGCCGGATGTGGATCCCGCTTTCGATCATGGTCGGGAGCCTGGCAATCTCGGCGGCAATCGCCGTCGCGCTTGCGTTCACCGGGGTTCTGATCCTGATCCCCGCAGTCGTCGCAGCGGGCGCCCTTGTTATCGCCTCGGTCTACACACTCTCGGACTTTCGCATCTATGCGGGGCTCGATCAGCCAGGGTGGGCCGAGCCGGTCACCGTTCCGCAGCCCAGGGCCGAGGCCCGAACGCCCGCCGGGATTCCGGCCGACGTCGCCAGGCTGTGGCACACCGACATCTTCCGCAACCTCACCGAGGCGCAGATGGACGCGGTCGCGGGGCTGGGGACGGTCCGGCGGTACGACGAAGGGGCATTCCTGGGCGAGGAGGGCCGCATGGGCGAGCGGCTGTTCGCCGTGCTCGAAGGCAAGGCGCAGCTCACGTCCAATACCGGCCTGGGTCCCGTCACCGTTCGCGTTGCATCCGCTGGCGACTCTTTTCCGCTTGCTTCGCTGGTCGGGTACGGCCTGCTGATCACCTCGGTTTCTGCGATGACGTCGATGACCGTCTGGGAGGTCGACTGCCGCAGGCTGCTGACGCACTGCAACCGGAATCCCGAGACCGGGAGCAGGATCTTCGCGACCGCTGCAGCGGTCCTGACTGAGCGGTACCGTGACACGCTCACACGCCTCACCCTGGCCGCCGAGCAGGCGGTCGAAGGGGTGGAGACGCGTGTCACGATCTAGGATCGCCGGCCGGTCCGGTAACGGTCCGTTCAGGGGACCTGCGGGACCGCAGGGCGCCTCATGAGCTTGGGCGGAGAAATGATTCCGCCAGACAGGCAAAACCGTAGCGCCCGCTCGACCGGCATGTCCAGATCGTAAACCTCGTCGAGAGGCACGATCGCCACGTATCCAGAGTTCGGCGTGGGCGCGGTCGGGATATAAACGACCCCCATGACCTGGCCGTCTTCGTGCTCGATCGTGTTCGTCAGGAAGCCGATCGTCCAGGTGCCCCGGCGCGGGTATTCGAATTCGACGACGCGCCGGAAACCCGTCTGTCCGCTGCCGCTGAACGACTCGACGAGCTGCTTCGACGCCGAATAGACCGTGTTGTAGACCGGTACTCTGAGGAGCCCGGCCTGGACCGCCCGCACCAACCACCGGCCGCCGTAGGTGGCCATCACCAGGCCCGCGCCGTATGCCGCAGTGAGGATGATGCCAAAACCCAGCCCCGGTACATTTCGTCCGAATATGAGCTGGATTACGGGTTGCGGGATCCGGTCCAGGGTGTTGAACACGAAGCTCAATACCCCGTACGTGATCAATACCGGTATGAGGATCAGGAAGCCTGCGATGAAGCGGGCGCGCACGTGCGTCGTGAGGCGGAGGCTGAACCGCCGGCCGACCGAAGGGCGAGACGAATCTGAAGTCATATGGGCTGTCCTTCCGAGACGCTTTTTTTCAAGAGAGCTACTGGCGGAGACGCGAACGGTATTCCTCGGCGTTGTCCCCGGGGTCGTAGCCGACGACCCGCCGGGCGTGCTCGATGTCCCAGAACCGCCATTTGTTGTTCGACACGCCGTAGAAGATGTCGAATTTCAGGCCCGGGGCGCTGAGACACCGGTCGACCAGCTGCGCCAGGTCGCGATGGCTGCACCATGTGGCCAGCTGGCGGACATCGTGCGTGGGATCGTCGTGGCGATTGACGGTGCCGATGCGGAGGCAGGCGACCTCCAATCCGTGGTTCTCGGCGTAATAGGCGCCAAGTGCCTCCCCGACCGCCTTGCTTACTCCGTAGAACCCATCCGGGCGTATGGGTACGAAGCGGTCGATCTGCGTCACGGCCCCCGGTTGCAGGCCCGCGTAGTCGCCCTTGCGAATCCGGCGGTAAGGCTCATCGAGTTCGAACATCCCGACCGCGTGGTTGGAGCTTGCGTAGACAACGCGTTTTGCGCCCGCCTGGCGGGCAGCCTCGTATACGTTCTGCGTGGCGACGATCCCGTTCTTGAGGGCGGAATCCCAGGGCTGATGCATGTCGGGATTCGCGGCGAGATGAACGACGCCCCACATGCCATCGAACGCGGAGCGGATTGCGGCGAAGTCGGCGACGTCCGCGACCGTTGTGGGGATACCTGAAGCACCGGGCGCCTTCGCCCGGTCGAGGCCGTGAAACTCGTATCTGGGGCCGAGGTGGCGGACGAGCGCGGACCCGATGAGGCCGCTCGAGCCGGTGATCAGGACCTTCGGTCGCGAGGTTGCCATTCTTCAACTCCCGGGTTGAATTCTTCGATCCTTCGCTGGAGCGCCGCGAGCCGGGCGGCTGCACCGGGTGAACCCGGCTCGATTATGCAGCGGCACGTGCGAGTGTACGAGCCGATCACCTGCAGCTCCGACCGGCCTCCATCCCAGCGCCACGGCGCGCCGTCGGAGGCAACGAATACCGTTTGCGCCAGAACGCGGTCGACCGGGACGGCCCTGCGGAACCGGCGAGACCGAGAGGAACCGCCGAAGACCCAGAAGCCGTCCCAGAGCCGCGCGTCGTTCAGGCCTTTGCGCACGTGCGCGTTGGCGCGTAAGCGCTCGAGCGCGCCGTCGACGGGCCGCACGCGGACGCACGGGAGGATTCCGTCGACCTCCAGGAAGCCGACCAGGAAGAAGCCAGCCTGCCCTGTGAAGGCGCCGTCCGACCAGCCCTCGAGGCGGGCGAGGAAGAGGATGAAGTCGCCCCGTACGACTCGCTTCAGCGCCGCCGCACGTGGCGCCCGCTCGCAGTTGTCGCCATATGTCAGGGTCTCGAACTCGGGATCGAAATGCGCAGGCGACCCCCAGAGCTTTCGGGGAATCCAGCGCCTCAAGGGCCGCCCCGCTTCGTTCCATGAGGTCAGGCTGCCCAGCAGAACGGAATTCCGGCCGGCCGTGACCGGGCGCTCGGGGATGGGCAGGAGCTCGAACGTGCCGTCCTCGAAGAGCGGGCTCGCGTAGGGGTGTGACGAGTTCGCTCCAATATTCGCGAGGTAGATGCGCCGCGCCATGGGATGAGTATGATGGCCCGAATGACCTCTGGGAAACCTGGTTTGCCGTTCGAACGGCTCGTTCCAGTTCGCGGCCTTCGGCTGAACATCCGCGTGTGGCCGGGCAAGGGTCGTGCCTTCCTGCTGTTGCACGGCCTGTCGTCGAACGCCCGCACCTGGGATGGGGTCGCCAGGAGACTGCACGCCGACGGCTACCGCGTCGTAGCGGTCGACCAGCGGGGGCACGGGCTCAGCGACAAGCCGGACGACGGCTATTCGTTCGACGACGTGACCTCCGACCTCCGCGAGCTGATTGGCGGGCTTGGCCTGGCCAGGCCGATCCTGATAGGCCAGTCCTGGGGCGGGAACGTCGTGCTGGACTTCGCGGGAAGATACCCGGGACTCGCGTCCGGGATAGTCCTGGTCGACGGGGGATTCACCGAGCTTGCCGCCCGCCCGGATGCGACCTGGGAGCGCATCAGTGTCGTGTTGCGACCGCCGGACCTCGACGGCATGCCTCGCCGGGAGTTCGAAGAGCGGCTCCGGAAGCGCCACGCGTACATGACCCCCGAACGGATCGAGGCCGTGATGGGAAATTTCGAGGTCCTCGCCGACCGCACGATCAGGCGGCGCCTGTCGATACCCAACCATATGAAGATCCTGCGTTCCGTCTGGGAGCAACGGCCGTCGAAGATCTTCGGAGGTGTCCGGGAACCCGTCCTGATCACGGCGCCGGTCGATGCAGACCCCGAACGGGCAAGGCGCAGGCTGGAAGCGGTCGAAAGCGCGAGGTCGGCCCTGGCCAGGTCGAGGGTCAGGTGGTTTGAAGACACCGTCCACGATATCCATGTCCAGCGGCCCGATGAGCTGTCGGCGGAGATCCTGAGCGCCCTCCGGGACGGCTTCTTCGGGTGGTAATCTTCCGTGGTGCTCATCACCGATAAACCCGCGCTCGACCGGCTCTGCCGGGACCTGGCCACCCGACCCTACGTCGCCGTCGACACCGAGTTCGTCGGTGAGCACACCTACTGGCCACGGCTCTGCCTGATCCAGGTCGCCGCGGGTGAGGTCGCAGCGGCGATCGATCCCCTCTCGGGGTTGGACCTCGAGCCGCTCTTCCAGCTCTTTTCCGCCCCCGGGGTCCTGAAGGTCCTGCACTCCGGTCGCCAGGACCTCGTCCTTTTCAGGCGCATCGCCGGCCGCATGCCGTCGCCGGTCTTCGACACACAGATCGCCGCGATGGCATGCGGATTCGGGGACTCGGTCGCCTACTCGACGCTGGCATCGACCCTAACGGGCGCCACCATCAACAAGTCGATGCAAGTGACCGACTGGGCCCGGCGCCCGCTCACGATGGGGCAGGTCGACTACGCCCTCGCCGATGTGATTCATCTGTGCGGCGCTTACGAGAACCTCAAGGGACGGCTCGCCGCTGCAAAGCGGGACGGCTGGATCGAAGAAGAGATCCAGCAGATGGCGTTCGAGGCGGCCTCCGATGCCGATCCGTGGACGGCGTGGCAACGCATCCAGGTCCGGGGCGCCGACTCGCGTACCCTGGCCGTCCTGCGCGAAGTGGCTGCCTGGAGGGAAATCTGCTCGGCGCGTATGGATCTGCCGCGCCCGCGGGTTGCGCGCGACGAAACCCTGCTCGATATCGCCTTCAGGCGGCCGCGGACGCAGGCCGAGCTCAAGCGCATCCGTGGCTTCGCAAATGTGCCATCCGACGGTCCGGTGATCGCGGAGATCCTTGCAGTCGTCGAACGGGCCCTGGCGGCGCCGATCGAGGACTGTCCCCGCCCGCACCAACGGGTCGAGGTACCCGAGGCCGTCCAATCGCAGGTCAGCCTCCTCCAGGCGCTGCTTCGCCTGCGATGCGACGAACACGGGGTCGCACCTCGTCTCGTGGCGACTCGATCGGACCTCGAGGCGTTGGCTATGGACCCCCGCAAGGACCACCGGTTGCTCCAGGGGTGGCGGGCCGGAGTCTTCGGCGACGATGCGCTCGGCCTGTTGCGAGGCGAACTCGCGATGACCGGTCATTCGAACGGGGCGAAGGTCCTAAAAATTTGAGAATCGAAGAGGTCGAAGGATTCCTGATTGCGGATGCCTACGTCGTGCGGATCACGACCGACAGCGGCGTCACGGGAATCGGCCAGACGGCGTGCTGGGGCTACCCGGAGGCAGTCGAACGGGTCGTCGCGAAATTCCGCGACTACCTGATCGGCAAGAACCCCCTCCAGATCGAGCACCACTGGCAGTTCATGTATCGCATGGGGCCGTTCCGGGGCTCGGTCCTGTCGGGCGCGGTGAGCGCGGTCGATATCGCCCTGTGGGACATCAAGGGCAAGCATTTTCAGGCGCCGGTCTGGGAACTCCTGGGCGGCAAGTGCCGCGACAAGGTGCGCCTGCACCTGCTCATGGGCGGCAAGAATCCGGACGACGCGAGGCGACGGGCCCGGGAGGCACGCGAGGAGGGATTCACGGCAGTCAAGCTGGACCCGCTGCCCGAGACCTACCACTCGATGACGCTGTCGCGTCTTATCAAGTCCACCCGCGAGACGGTCGCAGCGGTGCGAGAGGGCGCTGGCGATGACGTGGACGTCATCCTGGAGTTGCACCGCAAGCTGACGCCCATGGTTTCGATCGCCCTGGCCGAAGCCCTCGTGGAGTTCAATCCGCTGTTCATCGAGGACCCCATCCAGATTGACTCAATCATCTCGCAAGGCGAGCTGGCGAAGCGATTCACGTCGCCGCTGGCCAACGGCGAGCGAATGCATACCATCTGGGAGTTCCGCGAGCTGCTTTGCAACGGCGGCGCGCAGTACGTCCGACCGGATGTCGGCCTGGCCGGCGGCCTGACCCAGTGCAAGAAGATCGCGGCCATCGCGGAGTCGTTCCACAGCGCGGTCGTCACGCACAACTACCTGGGCCCGATCCTCACGGCCGCTTCGGTGCAACTTGACGTCTCGATTCCCAACTTCATCGTGCAGGAATACTCGAAAGCCGATGAGGCGCCGAAGAACAGGATCTACAAGTCCACGCTGAAGCGAAAAGGTGGATTCATACCGACCCCGGAGGCTCCGGGGATCGGCGTCGAGTTGGACGACAGGCTATTGAAGCGGGCCAAACACGAGCCACGCGACCTGACGAAGATCGTTCCACTGCGGGACGACGGGTCGGTCGGGTATTCGGTGTAGATACGATGAAGATAACCGGCCTCAAGGCGTTCCACTGCAATGGCAGCCGCTACCCGTGGGTGTTCATCAAGATCGAGACCGATGCCGGGATCACAGGGATCGGGCAGGCGTCGAGCGGGCCGGGATCCGCGATGGTCGCTGCGGCTGCGTCGAGGCTCGGCGGGTGGCTAACCGGCGAGGACCCGAGCAGGATCGAGTACCTGTGGAACAAGCTGTTCACGGGTTTTAGCTCCCTGGGCAACCGGGGGTTCGCCAGCGCGCTCATCAGTGCCGTCGACATCGCCCTCTGGGACATCCGAGGCAAGCAGCTCGGACTGCCCGTGTATGAGCTGCTCGGCGGCAGGTTCCGGGACCGGCTGATCCTTTACGCAAACGGCTGGTTCCAGGACTGCGAGACTCCCGACGACTTCGCCAGGAACGCAAAGGCAGAGGTGAAGAAGGGCCATACGGCGATGAAGCTAGACCCGTTCATGCGCTTCATCGACCGGTCGGAGCCTCGCCAGCATGCGGGCGGCATGACTCCAGCGGCCGAGGCGAAGGGCGCAGCGATCGTCGAAGCCATCCGCGATGCCGTGGGCCCCGACGTCGAGATCCTGATCGACGCACATGGCATGTATGACGTGCCGACCGCGGTCAGGCTGGCCCGGCGACTCGAGCCCTGCAACATCGGTTGGTTCGAGGAACCGGTGCCACCCGAGAACTACGACGCACTCAGGCTCGTCCGTGAGCAGATTGCCACGCCCATATGCGTCGGGGAACGGCTGATCAGCCGCTACGACTTCAGGCCGATTCTGGACCACCAGCTCGCCAATTACCTGATGCCGGACATCATCCGCACCGGGGGCATCAGCGAGATGAAGAAGATTGCCACAATGGCCGAGGCGTACTACGTCCCGGTCAGCCCCCACGACGCCACCGGGCCGATCACGATGATCGCCGGGGCCCAGGTGATGATGACCGTGCCAAACTTCTACCGTCTCGAGATCGCGTACTCCGAACTGCCCCTCTACAACGAGGCGCTGACGCCGCCTCTGGACGTCCACGACGGGTACTTCCACGTGTCGAACCGGCCCGGTCTTGGCCATGAGCTCAGCGAGGAATACCTCACGAAACAGGCGGTCCCGTTCTGACGAGGCTTCATCGCTAACGCGCGCGCACCGGTCCGGCCGGGTCCCCTTTCTATCGGTGCAAAGGTGTTGACGGAATTCGTGCCTGACCGATGGTGATATCCTCCGCCCGGCCTCTACTGCGGCTATCAACGAACGGGGACGAAGGTCAATGATCAAGCGCATCGGTATCGTAGGCGCAGGCGCGATCGGTAGCGTGGTCGGCGGCATGCTGACGAAGGGCGGGCGGGACGTCACCCTGATCGATCAATGGCCCGATCACGTCGCAGCGATGCGAAAGCATGGGCTCCGCCTCTCGGGGACATGCGGCGACCACACGATCAAGGTGAAGGCGCTGAATATCCACGAGGCACAGTCCATCCGGGAGCCGTTTGACGCGGTGTTCATTTCGGTGAAGTCCTACGACACCGAATGGGCGACGCAACTCGGGGTGCAGTACCTCGGCCCCGGCGGCGTCGTGGTGGACTTCCAGAACGGGATAAACGACGAGCGCGTGGCAGCGGTGGCTGGCCGTGAGCGCACGCTGGGTTGCGTCATCACGATCGGCGCCGGGATGTACGAGCCCGGTCATGCAATGCGCACCGACACCAATGCGGTCGGGTTCAAGATCGGCGAGCTGGATGGAAAGGAGAGCGCCCGGGCGCGCGAGCTGGCGCAGATCATGAACGCGGTCGCGCCATCGAAGACGACCACAAACCTGTGGGGTGAACGCTGGTCCAAGCTTGCAGTCAACTGCATGGCCAACCCGATCGCGGGGCTGTCCGGACTCGGCTCGGCCGAGGTGCGCACCGATCCCAACGCTCGCCGGATCGCGATCAAGGTTGCGGCAGAGGTCATACGCGTGGGTCGTGCCCTGGGGCACGAAATCGAGCCGATCTTCGGAATTCCGGCGCAGCGGTTCGTCGAAGGCGCCGATGGCAAGAACCTCGAGGAGCTCGAAACGGACATGGCCGCGGGTGCGGGCTCGCTGGCGGGCGGGAAGCCGTCGTTCCTTCAGGACGTGCTGAAGGGCCGGCGGACGGAGGTCGAGTTCCTGAATGGGTACGTCTCTGAACAGGGCAGGAAGGCCGGCATCCCGACCCCCTTCTGCGACGCGGTCGTGAAGGTGGTCAAGAGCTTCCCGGTCGGGACGCTGAAGCCCGATCCGAAAAACCTGACGCCGTTGATCGCCATGCTGCGGTAGGTGGCCGCCGCGCGCGTTCGCGAGCGTCGACGCCGCTATGCCTGATATCTGATGCGCAAGCCGGCCAACCTGTACTTCTCGCTGGACGAATACCGTCAGAGGCTGGACGGCGTACGTGCTCGGATGGCGGAGCGCGGCGTTGATGTCTTGCTCCTCCACACCCCGGAGAACATCTACTACCTGAGCGGATACCAGACTCCCGGCTACTACTGGTACATGGCCCTGGTGGTCCCTACCGATCGCGAACCGGTGCTGATTCCGCCGCCACACGAGGAATCGCTCGTACCCGCGTACTCGATCTTCGACAGCTACGTCACCTACCGGGACAACGCTGACTGGGTCGCGACGACCGCCAACGTGCTGCGGGATCTCGGCTGCGAACGGAAGCGGATCGGCTACGAGCAGATGTCGTGGTTCTTCCGGGTCGGCGAGTACGAACGCCTGAAAGCATTCCTGCCTGACGCCACGCTGGTTTCCGCCTCGGGCACGGTCGAGCAGCGCCGCATGATCAAATCGCCAGAGGAGATCGAGTACATGCGCCGCGCGGCCGCGGCGGCAGAGGCCGGGATTAGGGCTGGAATCGAAGCAGCGCGGGTGGGCGCTACCGAGAACGACGTTGCGGCAGAGGTCGTCCGTGCGCAACTGGCCCACAACAGCGAGTATTCAGGACTGCCGCCATTTATTACGTCAGGGCCGCGCTCGATGCTCGTTCACGCTACTTGGTCTGGCCGCGAACTTCAGCGTGACGAGATCGTGTTTTTAGAGGTGCCGGGCTGTATCAACCGTTACCACGCGGCGATGACGAGGTCGGTGTGGCTGGGCGACCCGCCCGATCTGCTGCTTCGTGCCAACGAGACGAACACGGAAGCGCTTCGCCTCGCGAAGGAGGCGATCAGGCCGGGCGCGGCAGCGCACGTGGCGTTCGAGATTGCGCGCGACCGCATAACAGCCGGCAACGTCGGGTACCGGCAGGGCCGGCGTATCGCCTACTCGATCGGGATCGCGTTTCCACCTGGCTGGGACGAAGGGCACATCATCAGCATCAACGACGGCGAGACGCGGGCATTCCAGCCCGGAATGACGTTCCACCTGATTACGACTATGCGCATAGCGGGCATCGGCGCAGTCGGCTGCAGCGACACTGTAATGGTGGCCTCGAAGGGATGCGAGACGCTTACCGCCGTGATCCCCGCGGGCGTGGTCATAACTCGGTAGCAACCAGGAGTCATCAATGCGAATCGGGCTCGGTATCGGCCTCAGCTCGCAGTCTCCGGCATCCGTGTCCGAGTTCGTTGGGCAGATCGAATCGGTCGAGCGAGATGGGTTCGAGATCGCCTGGCTGCCCCAGATCCTTGGCTTCGACTCACTGACGATGATCGCAATGGCGGGTCCACGGACCTCGAAAATCGAGTTCGTGACCGGCGTGGTGCCTGTCTACCCGAGGCATCCCGTGGCCCTCGCACAGCAGGCATTGACGGTCGCCAGCGCCACCGGCAACCGGCTCGCGCTCGGGATCGGTGTTGCGCACCCCGAGACGGTGACGACGTGGTGGGGCATTCCATATGACCGTCCTGCGAAATACATGCGTGAGTACCTTTCCGTCCTGATGCCGTTGCTGCATGGACGAAGGGTCAGGTTCAAGGGCGAGTTCTTCACGTCTGAGGTGGCGCTGCGGATAGGGGAGATACGGCCGCCTGGAGTGCTTCTGGCCGCGCTTGCGCCGCGGATGCTCGACCTCGCAGGCTCAGTTGCTGGCGGCACCGTCCTGTGGTTGGTCGGACGCAAGGCGGTGGAGACGCACGTCATGCCGAAGATCACGGCCGCAGCGAAGGCGGCCGGCAAACCGGCGCCCAGAATATGCGTCGGCCTGCCCATCTGCGTGACTGACGACGCTCCGCAAGCTCGGGCCGCCGCGGACAAGCAGTTCGCACGCTACGGCCAGCTGGTGAACTACCGCAGGGCTCTCGATATCGAGGGCGCCGAGGGTCCGGGCGACGTGTCGGTCGTCGGCAACGAAGCGGAGGTGGAACGGCAGCTGAGAGCCTTTGCGTCGGCGGGAGCGACCGATTTCCTGGCGTCGATCTTCGTGCCGGATGGCTCGCCTCCGGAATCGACGCGGCGTACTCGAACGCTGCTCCAGAACCTCGTCGGGAAGGTGTGACGGCGTACAATTCTTCGGCCGGCTTGCGTGGGGCGTAACCGGCTTCAGGCTGCATGTCAATCGAGCGTCCGGCCCGGTCGTGACGCGCATTCAGAGTCGAGCGATCGCTCGGCTCGAAGAGTACGGAGTTTCTGATGCCAGCAAGCAAACGTGGATCCAACATCTACTCGCGCATGGGGATTCCGACGGTTATCAATGCCCAGAGCTGGGTGACTGCGCTCGGCGGAAGCCTCATGCGGCCCGAAGTTTTCGCTGCGATGGAAGAGGCCGGCAAGTACTTCATCGAGATCGAGAAGTTGCACGACGCCGCCGGCGAGGTGGTCGCAAAGGCGGTCGGCACCGAAGCGGGGTTCGTATGCGCAGGCGCCGCGGCGGGAAACCTGCTGATGGCAGCGGCCGTGATGACCGGTACCGACGAAGCGAAGATCGAACGCCTGCCGGATACGACCGGGATGAAAAACGAGATACTGATCTTCAAGGCTCAGCGGAACTACTACGACAAGACCTTCGAGGTCTCCGGGGCCACACTCATCGACGTCGGAATGCCAGGCGGCGCGCATCAGTACCACCTGGAAGCAGCGTTTACCGAGAAGACATCGGCCGTCGCCTACATAGTGGCGCCAATGCTCAAGCAGCCTTTATCGCTCTTCGAGGTGGTCGAGATCGCCCACAGCCGCGGCGTCCCGGTGATCGTCGACGCATCGGCCCAGGTGCCCCCGATCCAAAACCTGACCCGCTACACCGCCGAAGGCGCTGACATGGTGACCTTCTCGGGCGGGAAGGGCATCTGCGGGCCGCAGAACTCGGGGCTTCTGGCAGGCAAGCGCGATCTGATCAAGGCTGCGCGAATGAACTACCAGTATCCAGGCCCATCCCGGGCCGGGATAGCCCGCGCGGCGAAGGTATCGAAGGAGACGCTCGTTGGCCTGATGACCGCGATCGAGCTTCTTCTCAAGACTGACCATGAAGCCGTGTGGGGCGCCTGGCGGGCCAAGGCGGACCATATCGCGGGGCGTCTCAAGGGCATGCCGGGGACACGGGTGGTTGTCGAAGAGGACGAGAACCGGCAGGGCCCGCAACCGGTCATCTACTTCGAGAAAAGCTGGAAGGGACTCAGCCCTGCTGACGTCCGGAAGCGTCTGCGCGAGGGCGACCCGCCCATCTGGGTCGGGGGCGGCGGCTACGGCGACGAAATCAATATGGCGATGGTGAACGTGCAGGACGGCGAAGAGAGGGTGATCGCCGACCGCCTCCTTGAACTCCTCAGGAGCAACAAATCTTGACCACGAAGAGAGTCCCCGAAGCCTATGCTCGCCTGGGCGTTAAGCCGGTGATCAATGCCCAGAGCTGGGTAACCGCGCTCGGCGGCAGCCTCATGCGCCCCGAGGTGCTGCGTGCCATGGACGAGGCGGCTACCGCGTTCGTCGACATGACCGACCTGAACCTTGCAGCCGGGAAGGTGGTCGCACGCGCATGTGGCGCCGAGGCGGGCCTGGTAACGGCCGGTGCTTCGGCGAGCGAGACCATCGCCATCGCTGCATGCATGACTGGGACCGACGAAGCGAAGGTCGAACAGCTGCCGAACACGGCAGGCATGAAAGACCAGGTGCTGATCTTCAAGGGCGAGCGAAACCGCTACGACATGGCGTTCGAGGTCCCGGGCGCGCGTCTGGTCGAATGGGGCATGTTGGGCGGCGCTAAGCCGTACCAGTTGGAAGCCGCCATCACCGACAAGACGGTAGCCATCGCTACCGTATTTGGGCCATTCATCCGCCGTGGCCTCCCGCTCCCGGAGCTTTGCGAGATCGCCCACAAGCACGGCGTGCCAGTGGTCGTGGATGCCGCCGCTGAAGTGCCGCCGATGGAGAACCTCACGAAGTTCATCAAGCAGGGCGCCGACCTGGTGTTGTTTTCCGGGGGCAAGGGGATCGGCGGTCCTCAGAACACCGGGTTGCTTGCCGGCCGAAAGGACCTCATCGACGCCGGGATCGTCAACTCGTTGAACCTGCACAGCCCGCGGGCAGGAATCGCACGCGGCATGAAGGTCTCGAAGGAATCGCTGGTCGGGCTCGTAACGGCGCTGGAGTTGTTCCTCGAGAGCGACGAACAATCGATGCTGGCAGGGTGGACAAAGAAGTCGACATACCTGCAGAGCAGGCTGAAAGGAATCCCGGGCCTGCGTGTCGTGATCGAAGGGCCTGACCCCAACCGGCACGGGCCCCAGCCCGTGCTTTATTTCGAGAGCGGCTATCAGGGGCCGAAGCCGGCCGAGATCCGAAAGCGGCTTCTGGAGAAAGACCCACCGATCCACGTGGGCGGGGGCGGTGTTCGCGATGAGATCAACGTCGTCATGGTGAACGTGCAGGACGGCGAAGAAGTGATCATTGCCGACCGTCTGCTGGAGATCATCAAGGGCGCAAAGCCGGCTCGTTAGGGACCCCCCGCGATTTGGAGGACGACAACTTTGAAGATCACCGACGTCACCGTTCAGAGCTTCAAGTACACCTCGAACGAAGGGCACGACGCCGAAGGCCACGGCCACCCTGCCGACCCGCACGAAGCCCGCATGACCCTCATGACGGTCACGACCGATACCGGCGCGTCCGGGTATTCGTTCGGCGCCAATCCGGCCCATGTGGCGGACGTAGTCAAGCCGAACCTCGTCGACGAGGACCCGTTCTACCGCGAGAAGATCTGGCACAAGCTGTACACCTACCAACGAGGAAACAGCGGTGTGCTTACCGACCGCCTGCTTGCCCTCGTCGACCTGGCGCTGTGGGACCTCGCGGGGCGGCATTTCAAGACGCCGGTCTACAAGCTCCTTGGAGCCAGCCGGGACAAGGTCCTCGCGTATGGAAGCACGATGTGCGGCGACGAATCCCCGAACGGCCTCAGCACCCCGGAGGAGTACGGCCGCTTCGCGGAGTGGATGGTCAAGAAGCGCGGCTACAAGGCGGTCAAGCTCCACACCTGGATGCCCCCGATCAAATGGGCCCCCGACCCCAAGATGGACGTCCGCGCCTGCGCCGCGGTGCGCGAAGCAGTTGGTCCGGACGTCGAGTGCATGCTGGACTGCTATCACCACTACTCACGGGAAGATGCGTACTTCATCGGCAAGGAGCTCCAGAAGCTCAGCTACAAGTGGCTCGAAGAGCCCATGGACGAATACAGCGTCTCGTCATACGTGTGGCTGGCACAGCAGCTCGAGATCCCGATCATCGGTCCCGAGTAC